>JBAUUM010000437.1:0-7633 GCA_049582705.1 Actinocatenispora sp. | reverse complement strand
GCCGACACGCCGCCGGAGAAGTCCAGCGCCTGCTTGCCGGTGAGCACCATCGCCGAGTCCGGCGTCATCACCAGGATGCCCTTGGTGTGCATCAGCATCGTCGCCTCGGCGTTCCAGTACGGCTGGGCGCCCACGTTGATCCCGGCGACCACGATGTTGATCTCGCCGCCGTCCTGGGTGAACGTGACGATCCGCTTCAAGGCGGCCGCGACCCAGTCCATGTTCTCGGTGCCCGAACTCATCGAGATCCGGGCGCCCGCCGACAGCGCGAACCACTCCAGCGGTACCCGCATGCGCTCGGCCAGGTCGAGCGCGGCGATCACCCGCGAACACTCCTGTTCGGACAGTGCGCCCAACGCCTTCGTCGGGTCGCCGAGCAGTACCACGCGGGTGATGCCCTCGGGGTGCCGCGCGGTCGGCGACGTGACGACGCCCGCCACGATCGCCGCGGTGTTCCTGCCCTTGGGCCGGTCCACCGGAACGAGCACGCCCTTGTCGTCGAGATCGTGCTCGACGAACCTGCCCTCGGACCCGGCGAGCTGGCCGGTCAGCTCGTACGGGTAGACGTTCCCGCGTCGGGCCGCCCGCAGCACCTTCTGCCGGTAGTCGTCCAGCGGCTGCACCGGCTCGGTCGACGGCTCGCCGACGTGCAGGCGCGCACCGTGGCCCGGCTCGATGGCGATCCGTACGGCGAGTTCGGTCAGTTCGTCCGCGGCGGTGCGCTGCCGGACGATGAACTGGACCTCCTCCAGCCCCGCGCCGGTGGTGGTCGGCAGGATGCGCTGCACCAGCGCGTCCAGTTCCTCGGACAACAGCTCGGTCGACGGCCAGACGTACATCATGATCCGGTTGGTGTCGAGCCGCTTGTTCTGCGGCCGCTGCGCCTGGACGTTGCGGATCGCGTCCAGGCCCGCGGCGATTGCGTCCTCCACCGCGGGCAGCGCGATCAGCCTGCCGTCGGCCTCCCGCAGCGGGGTCAGGTCGCGGACCTGGCCCATCGCGATGAGTCGCTCGTCGGCCGGGTTGCTCCGTGCCACGGCCCGGAACAGGTAGATCTCCTCGTCCGCGGACGGCAGCCGGGTGAGGTCGAACTCGCGCAGCCGGTGCAGCTGCAGGCGCTCGGCGAGCTGTGGGTGCAGACCGCGGATCAGCCGGTCCTCGACGAAGCCCGCGCCGTCGGGGCGGAACGTGAAGTGGTGGTGCATGACGGCACCGCTGGTGCCGGCGACGGTGGTGGTGATCCGGCGGACACCGACGGGCTGTGGGTGCTGGGCGAGGAGTTGGCCGAGCCGTACCACCATCTCGTCGGCGTCCGGCTGGTCCTCCCACGTGACGTAGAGGTCGGCGACCAGCCCGTGCTCCGCGGCGTCGGCCGCGAACGTGCAGACGGCGCCGATCGCCTCGGGCAGCGCGTCGATGTCGACGGCGGTGGTGACCACGCGCGTCACGCCGTCCGGGCCGGTGTGCTCGGCGGTGACGAACGGGCAGCCCGAGATCTCCCGCGCGGTCACCGCGGACAGCCCGCGGTTGCCGTAGTAGCGACGGGTCAGTACCTCCAGGAGCGGAGCGTGGTCCCGGCCCGGCCGCCCGATCCGCTGACCGATCAGCCGGACCAGCGGCTCCGCGCTGGCCACCATGGCCTGGATCCGCTCCGCACGGTTCGGCGCGTCCGGCTCACGGTCCAGGTAGCGCAGGTCGTTACGCACGGCGGCGTAGACCTTGGCGCGGTTCCGGCGCAGCAGCGGCTGGGCGAACCAGCGGAACACCACGCCGCGGGCGAGGTCCGACACCGCGGGGAAGCGCACCTGGGTCGCCGCGACCAGGTGCTCCAGCGTGAGCCCGGCGCGCTCCCGCAGGGACTCCAGCGGCGGCGGACCGGCCAGCCACCGGCGCAGCAGCTCCGACACGACCGCGACGTCGATCGGCATCCGCTGCTGTGCCAGGAAGATCCGGAAGACCGCCGCCTCCAGCTCCGCCGTACGGTCCAGGTCGGTGATGCCGTAGTGGCCGAGGACCCGCTTCAGCTTGGCCTGGAAGTGTCCGGTGACGCCGGCCCGCTCGACGTCGAGGCTCTGCAGGTAGCTGTGGAAGTACTCGCGCGGGCTGTGCACCGGGCTGCCCTGCTCGACGTCGAGTTCACCGCCCGGCTTGTTGCGGCTCAGCTCCGACAGGTCGGCGAACACGGTCAGCAGGTCCAGCTCGCCCGGCAGCGGGCGGCCACCCAGCTCGTCCCGGGCGTCGAGGTAGTCGGACAGTACGCGCTGGCGGTCCTGCGGGTCGACGTCGAAACCGAGCAGCAGGCTGCGCAGGTCCTGGGCGCCGCGCTCGACCCGGTCGGCCGCGGGTACGCCCGACGGCGCCGCGGGCAGGTCGATCTCCACGACCTCCGCGGTGGCCGCCGTGTCGACCCCGTCGTCATCGTCGGCGAGGGGCTCCAGCCGCATCAGCGGCGCACCGGAGCCGACCTGGCTACCGGCCGACACCAGGCACTCCCGGACCCGGGCCCGCATCGGCGCGCGCAGCACCATCTCCATCTTCATGCTCTCCAGCACGAGGAGTGGCGCGCCCGCCTCGACCTCGTCGCCGACCGACAGCGGCGTGGCCACCACCAGCGCGGGCGCGAGGGAACGTACGACGCCGCCCTCGTCCCGGCTGATCCGGTGCGTGACGCCGTCGACCTCGACCAGGTGGGTCGGTCCGTGCAGGGCAGACACCAGCCGGAAGCGGTGTCCGTTGACCACGATCTGGCCGGTGTGCTCGTCGAACCGCTCGACCTCGACGTCCGCCGGGTGCACGTCGCCGCCGCCGGAGATGCCGACGCGGAAGCGCTTCTGCCCGGTCCGCGCGACGCCCACCCGGTACCCGGTGCCGCGGAGCTTGAGGTCCAGCGGTCGGCCGCTCTCGTGCTGCACCTGCGGGCGCCCGCCGTGCGCGGTGGACAGCAGCCGCTGACGGCCCACGCCCTCCTCGTCGAGGTACGCCTCGATGCCGGCCGCCGCCAGGGCGATCGCGGAGTGCCGGTGGCTGACCAGGCCGCCCGCGGCGCGCACCCGGTCGATCCAGCCGGTGTCGGCGCTCGCGTCGACGACCTCGGGCTGGTCGAGCAGGTCGAGGACGAAACTCTTGTTGGTCGTGCCGCCCTCGATGATCACCGTGGTCTCGGCCATCGCGCGGCGGAGCCGACCCAGCGCCTGCTCACGGTCGTGACCGTAGGCGATGATCTTCGCGATCATCGAGTCGAAGTCGGCCGGGATGGTGTCGCCCTCGCTGACCCCGGTGTCCACGCGGATGCCGGGCCCGGCGGGCAGTACGAGGCGCGCGATGCGGCCCGGCGCCGGTGCGAAGTCGCGGTCCGGGTCCTCGGCGTTGAGCCGCGCCTCGATGGCGTGCCCCGCCTCGACCGGCTGGGGGCCCTCCAACTTCCCGCCGTTCGCCACGTGCAACTGCAGCCGGACCAGGTCCGTGCCGGTGGTGATCTCGGTGATCGGGTGCTCGACCTGCAACCGGGTGTTGACCTCGAGGAACGCGAACAGCTTCTCGTCGGGGTGGTACAGGAACTCCACGGTGCAGGCGCCGCGGTACCCGACGGCCACGGCGAGGCGCTCGGCCGACTCCTTCAGCTCGACGGCCTGCGCGGCGGACAGTACCGGGGAGGCGGACTCCTCGATGATCTTCTGGTTGCGCCGTTGTACCGAGCAGTCCCGGACGCCCAGCGCCCACGCGGTGCCCTGCCCGTCGGCGATGACCTGGACCTCGACATGCCGGGCGCCGGTCACCAGGCGCTCCAGGAACACCACGCCGGAGCCGAACGCGCGCAGCGCCTCCTGGCTGGTGCGCTCGTACGCGTCGGTCAGGTCCTCGCCCGAGGCGACCATGCGGATGCCGCGGCCGCCGCCGCCCGCGGTCGCCTTGAGCATCAGCGGGTAGCCGATCTTCTCGCCCGCGCTGAGCGCCTCCTCCAGGGTCGCGACCTCGCCGCGGCTCCACGGCGCGACCGGGACGCCGACCTCCTCGGCGATCAGCTTCGCGCCGATCTTGTCGCCCAGCTTGCGCATCGCCTCCGCGCTCGGCCCGACGAACGTGACGCCGATCCGCTCGCACAGCTCGGCGAACGCCGGGTCCTCGGCGACGAAGCCCCAGCCGACCCACGCGGCGTCGGCCCCGGTCTCCACCAGCGCCCGCTCCAGCACGGCATGGTCGAGGTACGGCCGGGCCGAGGCGGGCCCGAGCAGGTAGGTGCGGTCCGCTTCGCGGACGAAGGTCGCGTTCCGATCGGCGTCGGTGTAGAGCGCGACTGTCTCGATCCGCGTCCCGGTTTCCGCTGCGAGATCCCGCACGGCGTGGATGAGCCGCATCGCGGCCTCTCCACGGTTGACGATCGCAACACGACTGAACACCGGCTGAGCCTCCCAGCACCTGCGCAAAGAAGGCGACGTCCGGGTCCCGGAGCGTCGCCTGCACCTGTCTATACCCTGCTCGATCGATGCCGGCTACACCATGCCGCGTGTGGCCTATGCCCGACCTGCTGCGTTGTGGAGACCCGACAAAGAAAGCTTGTGGGCCTTCACTCGATGGCGATCCTGGACAGCACGAGTGTAGAGAGGACCCCGCCGCCGCGCCACGACCCCGGCCGTACCGGAGAGTCGGAGCGGATCGATGGCGTCACGGAGCGCAGTGTCCCGCTCGCCCTCGGCCCGGGTGCGCGCCCGGTACGTACCGGGCAGGTCACCGGGCCCTCGCGCGAGGCAGCGAGGGCCCGGTGACCGGGTACTGCCCGGCTCAGAGCGAGGCGGACTGCCAGACGTATCCGTCGGGGTCGGTGAAGGGTTCGCCGTCGGTGTCGATCGCGAGCCGGTGCGAACCGGTGCCGGCGGGAGCGACGCCGGCGTCCTTGGCGAGGGCACGGCGCATGTACAGCGCCAGCTTGACGGCACCGGGTGCGGCGGTGAACTCGACGTACTTGCGGCCGTAGCTCTTCGCCACGGTCAGCCCGTGGTCGACGTAGAACTGCTTGCTCGCTGCCATGTCGGCGACGCCGAGCAGCAGTACGACGTCGTCGATCTGTCGGGTGTGCGGCCCGGTGTCCTTCTTCGCCGAGGTCGCGACCTTCCAGATCGTGCCGTCGGGGGCCTGGATGACGCCGCTGACTCCCCAGAGCGACTTCTCGGCCGGCTTCAGGGTCGTGGCCCCGGCGTCGAGGGCCGCGTCGATGAGGCCGCGGACGGTGGACGGCTGGGACACCACGAGCGACAGGGTGAACCCACGGAAACCGGTCGTCGGTGCCTCCGAGGACCGCACCTGCACCTGGGTGCCCACATCGAACGCGGAGGTGTAGAAGGTCTTGGCGGCCGTGGTGTCGGTGACGTCGAGCGTGACGGATGTGATGGATGCCATGTACGCCACGCTATGTGCGGCCCGGTGGCCGGTGCTTCTCGATTCCTGACCAGTCTGGCCGCGCCGCCACCTCCCCGCCGCCGCGTCGACCGTGGCCCCGGCTGTCGGAGCCACGGTGCGCCCTGGGCAGGTTGCGGTACCCGCGTCGATCGCGGGCCGAGACCGCGGGCCGAGACCGCGGGCCGAGACCGCGGGCCGAGACCGCGGGCCGAGACCGCGGGCCGAGACCGCGGGCCGAGACTGCGGGGGCGATTGCACAAAATGTTGTGCACAACCTATTATGCATTCATGGGCTCGCCGATGCCGCAGGAGATCAACGACCTCGAGACGTTGAAGGCGCTCGCTCATCCGCGCCGGCAACGGATCATCGAGTACCTGGCCGCCCACGGCCCGGTGACGTCCGCGTCCCTGGCCCGGGAGCTGGGGCTGAACACCGGCGCGACCAGCTACCACCTCCGTGAGCTGGCCCGGCACGGCTTCGTGGAGGAGGTGCCGGACCAGGCGCGCGGCCGGGAGCGGTGGTGGCGTGCCGTCCGCGGCGACCGCCGGTTCCCGCCGCACAGCCGCCAGAGCCCGAAGATCCGCGCGGCCGTCGACCAGATGAACCGGCTGTCGGTCGAGGGCGACATCGAACAGTTCCACCGGTTCCAGGCCCAGCGCGACCGGCTCGGTGAGTGGGCCGACGCCGTGTCGTACTCCCGCTCGACCCTGCACCTCACCGTCGAGCAGGTACAGGGCTTCCTCGAGGACTACATCGAGCTGGTCAACCGGTACAAGGGCGAGCAGGCCCCGAGCGGGACACGTCCGGTCCTGGTCAGGTTCGTGGCCTTCCCGGCCCCGGACCCCGACGACACCCCGCGGCCCGACGAGCCGTCGGCGGGCACGCCCGACGCGCAGCACTGACGGAAGGCCTGGCCCGCCGAGTTGCAGCTCGGCGGGCCAGGAACGGAAGTACGCACGACGCCCCGCGACGGGGCGCTTCTCACCGCGACGCACTCCCCCCGAGAGGAAACCAGACCATGCTGCGCGACGACAATTCCGCGGCCGTCCGGCTCAGCGCCGTACGCAAGACGTACGGTCGGGGAGCCGGCGCCGTCACCGCGCTCGACGACGTGACGGTCACCATCCCGCGCGGCACCTTCACCGCCGTCATGGGCCCGTCCGGCTCGGGCAAGTCGACGTTCCTGCACTGTGCGGCCGGCCTGGACACCCCGACCGCCGGCACCGTGCACCTCGGCGACGTCGAGCTGTCCCGACTCAACGAGGCCCGGCTCACCAAGCTGCGCCGCCGCCGCGTCGGCTTCGTCTTCCAGGCGTTCAACCTCGTCCCCTCGCTGGACGTCACGCAGAACATCACGCTGCCGCTGCGCCTGTCGGGCACCCGTACCGACCGGGCCTGGCTGGCGGAGGTCCTCGCCCGCGTCGGCCTGACCGATCGCGCCCATCACCGCCCCGCCCAGCTCTCGGGCGGGCAGCAACAACGCGTCGCGATCGCCCGCGCGCTCGTCACCCGGCCCGAGGTGATCTTCGGAGACGAGCCCACCGGTGCGCTCGACTCGCTGACCGGGCACGACGTCCTCGCGCTGCTCCGGCACGCCGTGGACGCCCTGGGCCAGACGGTCGTGATCGTGACCCACGACCCGGTCGCGGCCGGCTGGGCGGATCAGGTGCTCTTCCTGGCCGACGGGCGGCTGGTCGACTCGCTGGTCGCGCCCTCCGCCGACCGGGTCGCCCAGCGGATGGCCGGACTCGGAGGACGGGTCTGATGCTGTCACTCGCCTGGCACACGCTGCGCAGCCGCAAGGGCGCCTTCGCCGCCGCGTTCGTCACCCTCCTGTGCGCCGCGGCGCTGATCACCGCCTGCGGCGTACTGGTGGAGACCGGCCTGCGCGGGCACGTCGCGCCCGAGCGCTACGCGGGTGCCCCGATCGTCGTGGGTGCCGACCAGCAGGTGCACTGGACCGAGCGCAAGAAGGACAAGGTCAAGACGAAGTCCAAGCCGCTCACCGAACGCGCCTGGCTCCCCGCCGACCTGGCCCCGCGGCTGTCCCGGGTGCCCGGGGTACGCCGAGTCGTTCCCGAGGTGACCTTCCCGGCCGGGACCGTACGCGGGACGGCCGAGGGACACGCCTGGGACTCCGCCGCGCTCACCCCGTTCACGCTCGCCGCCGGCCGGGCCCCGCGCCGCGCCGACGAGGTGGTCGTCGACGCCCACGTCGGGCTGCGGCCGGGCGCCGAC
>JBAUUM010000436.1:0-2791 GCA_049582705.1 Actinocatenispora sp. | reverse complement strand
GGCCGGTGGCCCCCAGCGCTTCGTGTGCGGCGGAGGCCCCCGGTGTCCGGAGATCGGCACGGGTGGGTCGTCTGCTGGTCAGGACGCTCCGCGCCGGCGTGCCACCGCCCATGGGCAGGTGCCGATGATGAGGACGAGGAACCTCATGGCGATGGACATTGCCGTGGCCTCCCGCGCGACCAAGCGTGGCGCTGTCAGTACTGATTGCAACCAATACGTTACCTGGAGTGACGGCATACCGTCGGCCCATCGCCGCATCCGGCACCCTCAGTGCGAGAGGTCGCCCTCCTCGGCGTTGCGGGCCGCGTAGTGCGCGAGCTTGTCCTCGTCCACCGTGACCCCCAGCCCCGGCCCGGCCGGTACGGTCAGCCGCGGCCCGGTGACCGGCAGGCGCTCGGTCAGGATGTCGTCGGTGTGCAGGTAGTACATGCTGTCGATGGCGTACCGCAGGGCGGGCGTGCTGCCCGCGAGGGCCAGGTGCGCGGCGGTCGAGACCCCCAGCTCACCACCGCTGTGCAGGTTCATGCCCAGCCCGAATGTCTCGCAGTGCGCGGCCAGCGCCTTGTTCGCGGCGATGCCGCCCCACTTGAAGACGTCACCGTGGATCACGTCGACCGCGCCGGCCCGTACGGCGGGCGCGAACTCCTCGAAGCGCACCACGCACATGTTGGTACACAACGGAATCCGCAGCCGGGCACGGACCGTCGCCATGCCCTCGATGCCGACGCACGGGTCCTCCAGGTACTCCAGCCCCAGCTCCTCCAGGGCGGCGCCGGACCGCAGCGTGTCGGCCACCGGCCAGGCCGCGTTCGGGTCGACACGGAGCCTGATGTCGGGGAGCTCGGCCCGGATCGCCCCCAGGATCCCGATGTCACCGTCCACATCGGAGGTCCCCCTCAGCTTCACCGCGGTGAAGCCGCCGGCCGCAACGACCTGCCGGGTGTACGCGGCGAGGGCGGTCGGCAGGGCGAGCAGCGGTGTCATCTCGCGGACCAGCCGGGCCACCGGCTGCCCGTGCATGGTCTCGCCCCAGCCCTCCACGCCCTCGTCCGTGCGCAGCCGCAGCACCGTGCGGGTGTTGCCGGTCTTGGTCTCGAACGACGAGGTGAACGGGTTGGTGAGCGGTACGTTGACCACCCAGACCTGTACGTCGGTGATCTTCATCGGGCCTCGGGTCGGTGGGTGAGCATCAGCGCGGTCTCGAACCATCCGGCGTGGCCGGGGGTGCGGGCCGGGTCCTGCGTGGTGTCGGGTCCGCCGAGCGCCCAGTACGACGCCGCCGCGGCGGCGACCGGGTGCTCCAGGGCGACCTGCTTGACCGCGAGGCGGATCACCTCGTCGTTGCCGCCGTGCCCGTTGACCACCATCAGCCGACGGAAGCCGCTGACCACCAGGGAGCGCAGCAGGTCGGTCAGTACGGGCACCAGGGTGTGCGGCCGGATCGACATCGCCGCCGCGCGGGTGAGTGCGGCGAGGTCGGGCACCGGGCCTCCTCCCTGTCGGCGGTGGGTACCGTGCTGATCCGGTGATCCGAGGTGCGTCGGGACCGTATGCTAGAAGTTACTACATACTCGGGGAGTGGAGAATGGGTCCCGGACCGGTCTCGCTGATCTCGCCCGCCAGCCTCGGCGTGGTCAACCGGACGCGGGTGCTCGACGCGCTGCACGCCAGCGGCCCGCAGAGCCGGGCCGAACTGGCCCGGACCTTCGGGGTCTCCCGTGCGACGGTCGGCACCATCCTGCAGCCGCTGCTGGACAGCGGCGTGCTCGTCGAGGAGGAGGCGCAGGCCCGGCCCGCCGGTGGCCGGCGGCCACGCCCGGTGTGGTTCTCCGCCTCGGCACGGGCGCTGGGCGCCGTGGAGATCCTGCCCGGCCGGATCAACGTCGCACTGCTCTCCCTCACCGGGGAGATCCGGCACCGCGCCACCGCCGCGTTCCCGCGCCGGGCCCGGACCGCCGACGCGTTCCACCGGGCACTGCTCGACACCTGCGCCGACGTACTCGACGGGCACCCCGTGCTCGGGGTCGGGGTCGCCGCCGCCGGGCTGCTCGAACCCGGCACCGGCCGGCTCGTCGAACTCACCGCCGTACCGGCCCTCACCGACTACCCGCTGGTGGAGTCCCTCGCCGGGCGCCTCGCCGCGCCCGTCCACCTGGAACACCACGCCCGCGTGCAGGCGCTCGGCGACCGGTGGTTCGGCCCCGGCCGCGGCCTGGACACGTTCGCCTCCGCGTCCACCGGCGAGACGGTCGGGGTCGGCATCGTGCACCACGGCGCGGTACTCAGCGCGCCCGGCGCGGCGAGCGGCGCGCACATGACCGTGGTGGCCGGCGGTGAGCACTGCGACTGCGGCAAACGCGGCTGCTGGAAGACCATCGCCACGACCGGATGGCTGCGTCGCCGTGCGCACCAGCTCGACCTGCCGGCCGCCGCCGACACGACCCTCGCCGGCCTGCGTGCCGCAGCGGACGGCGGCGACCGGACCGCCGCGGGGCTGGTCGACGAGTACGCGGCGAACCTCGCCGTCGGACTGGGCAACGTGCAGCAACTGCTGGCGCCGGGGGTGTTCATCCTGCACGGCGAGGCGGTGGCGGGTGGGCCCGCGTTCCGGGACCGGCTGGCCGGCCACCTGATCCGGGAGTCGCCGCGCCGGGGCGGGTCGTACCAGCCCATCGTCGTACTCGCGGACCCGTCCCAGGAGACGGCGCTGCTCGGCTGCGCGGGCCTGGTGCTGTCCCGCGCCCTGGACACCCTGCGCTGAGACCGGTCCCGGCCGCGGGACCGCCGGGCG
>JBAUUM010000435.1:0-7095 GCA_049582705.1 Actinocatenispora sp. | reverse complement strand
GCGGTGCTCACCGCCGTCCTCATCACCGCCCGGGCGCCGGACCGGGAGCCCCGCGCCGCGGACGCCGCCCCGACCAACGCCGGCCCGAACGGCGCCGGCCCGAACGCCAGGGGGTCGAATGGCGCCGCGACCGGAGCGGACGGCGCCGGTCAGATGCGGCTGCGCATCTCCCACAGTTCCGGATAGAACCGCAGGTCCACCCGGGCGCGCAGATAGTCGGAGCCGGAACTGCCGCCGGTGCCGGTCTTCATCCCGATCTGCCGTTCCACCATCAGGACGTGCCGGGCCCGCCACAACGCCCAGCCCTGGTCGTGCTCGACCAGCGCCTCGGCCAGATCCCACAGCGGACCGTACCGGCCCCGGTCGTTCGCGATCGTCGCGTACGCGGTGAAGCGCCCCTCCGGACGGTCCACCGTGAAGCCGGCGGCGGCCAGCACCCGCAGGAACCCGTCCCACAGGCTCGGCTCCTCCAGCCGGCGCAGCAGGTTCGCCCGCTCGTCCTCGGTCAGGCCCCGGAAGCGCCGCATGTACCCGGGGTCCTTCAGCCCGGACACGAACTCGATCTCCCGGAACTGGACCGACTGGAACCCCGACGCCGGCGCCAGCGCGGTCCGGAACTTCAGGAAGTCCTGCGGCGTCATCGTGTCGATGACGTCGACCTGCGCGACCGCGAGCCGGACGATGGTGCGGCAGCGTTCCAGCCGGACCCGGGGCAGGTACGTCTCGCCGGCCAGCAGCCGGTCACGGGCGTCGGTCAGCTCGTGCAGGACGAGCTTGAACCAGAGCTCGTACGCCTGGTGGATGGTGATGAACAACAGCTCGTCGTGCGCGGCCGGTGCGGTCTGCGGACGCTGCTGGTCGAGCAGCTCCGGCAACCTGAGGTAGCTGCCGTAGGTCAGCAGCCCGCCCTGCTCGCCGAAGTGGGTCTCCTGGTAGTCCTGGGTCACGAGCCGTGACGTTACCGCCCACCCCGGACCGCACGGAGCGCGAGCTTCCTCATACCCCCGTGCCCGGTGATCCGCCGCACCCCGTGCGGCGGATCACCGGCGGACGGTCAGCCCATGTTCGGGTAGCGCCACTCGCCCGGCGCCACGAACGTCTCCTTGATGGCCCGCGGCGAGATCCAGCGGACCAGGTTCTGCCAGGAACCGGCCTTGTCGTTGGTGCCGGAGGCGCGCGAACCACCGAACGGCTGGCGGGACACGATCGAGCCGGTCGGCTTGTCGTTGACGTAGAAGTTGCCCGCCGAGAACCGCAGCACGTCGCTGGCCCAGGTGATCACCCGGCGGTCGTTGGCGAAGATGCCGCCGGTCAGCGCGTACGGCGAGACGTCCGCCGCCTGCCGGGTGACCTGCTCGAAGTCCGCGTCGTCGTACACGTAGACAGCCAGGAACGGACCGAAGTACTCGGTGCGGAACACCTCGTGCGTCGGGTCGGTGCACTCCACCACGGTCGGCTGGACGAAGAAGCCCTCGCTGTCGTCGACCGTGCCCCCGGCGATGATCGTGCAGCTGTCGTCGGTGCGGGCCAGCTCGATCGCGCCGGCCAACTTGTCGTACGCCCGCTTGTCGATCACGGCGCCGCCGAAGTTCGTGAAGTCGGCGACGTCGCCGAACTTCACCTCGGCCGTCGAGGCGACCAGCTGGTCACGCAGCCCGCCCTGCCAGATCGAACGCGGGATGTAGGCACGCGACGCCGCCGAGCACTTCTGCCCCTGGTACTCGAACGCGGCCCGGATCAGCGCCGTGTTCAGGGCCGCCGTGTCCGTCCAGCTCTTGTGCACGATGACGAAGTCCTTGCCGCCCGTCTCGCCGATCAGCCGGGGGTAGGAGCGGTACCGGTCGATGTTGTTGCCGACCGTGCGCCACAGGTGCTGGAAGGTGCGGGTCGACCCGGTGAAGTGCACACCGCCCAGGTCCGGGTCGGTGAGCGCGACCTCGCTGACGGCCTGACCGTCGCCGGTGACCAGGTTGATCACGCCCTCCGGCAGGCCGGCCGCCTCGAACAGCCGCATCGTGTGGTGCGCGGCGAGCTGCTGGGTGGGCGTCGGCTTCCACACCACCGTGTTGCCCATCAGGGCCGGCGCGGACGGCAGGTTGCCGGCGATCGCGGTGAAGTTGAACGGGGTGATGGCCAGCACGAAGCCGTCCAGCGGCCGGTGGTCGAAGCGGTTCCACTCACCGGGGACGCTGCGCGGCTGGGTGGTCATCAGCTGGGCGCCGAAGTAGGCGTTGAACCGCAGGAAGTCGATGAACTCGCAGGCCGCGTCGACCTCGGCCTGCTGCACCGACTTCGACTGGCCGAGCATCGTGGCGGCGTTGATCGTGTCCCGCCACGGACCGGCCAGCAGGTCGGCGGCCCGGGTGAAGATCGCGGCCCGCTCCTCGTACGGCAGGGCCTGCCACCCGGGGGCGGCCTTCTTCGCCGCGGCCACCGCGTCGGCCACGTCGGCGTTGCTGGCCTGGGCGCTCTCGCCGAGCACGTGCGCGTGCTTGTGCGGCTGGACCACGGGGAACCGCTCACCCCCGGCCATCCGCTGCTCGCCGTCGATGGTGACGGTCAGTTCGATCTTGTCGGCGGCCATCTCGGCGACCTTGGCCTGCAGCGTCCGGCGCTCGTCACTGCCGGGCAGATAGGTACGAACCGGCTCGTTGCTCGGCTGCGGTACCTCGAAGAGCGAATCCATCTCCCACACCTTCACTCGGCGACGTCGGCGAGTCCGCCACTTTCGTCCGCCCGGGATCGTCCGGTACGGCACGTACACCTAGATACTCGCACGCGCCCGGGTGCGCGTCTGCCTGCCGTACATCGAGCGCTGTGCGACCCGTCACCCCGGACCGGACGGCCCGTGAGCAGCGACGAGGTTCCCGACCCGATCTCCGTACGGCGTAGTCTGAATTGCCGTTGGGCTCCGTCCGGAGGGAACTGAAGATGTCAGACCGCGCAACCGGGCGCGAGACGCCACGGGCCGGCACCGCACCGCGCACGCCGGCCGCCGACCCCGGGCGGGACGGGACCCGCGCCCGGCTCACCGAACCCGGCACCCGGGCCGTCGCGGTGCTGCTCCTGCTCGCGATCCTGCTCTTCGCGATGATGTTGCGCGGGGCACACATCCTGGTCACCGCCGCGGGTGATCCGGCGATCGCCGCGATCCAGGTGGCCACCTTCCTGTCCTCGCTGCTGCTGGCCGGCCTGCTGCTCGGCGGCATGGGCGGGATCGGCGCGATCCGCGGGTTCGCCGGCCACGACGGCACCCGGCTGATCGACCACGCGGCCCGCCGGACGGTCCTGGCCGTGCTCGGTGGCCTGGTCGCGGGGGTGGTGGCCGGCGGCGCCGCGTTCCTCCTGGAGGGCGAGCTGAAGACCACCGACGGGCTCATCGTCGGGGCCAGCATCGCGGTCGCCGCCCTGGTCGGCGGACTCATCGCGGCCCTGCGACCGGGCGTGATGGGCGCCGCCGGGCTCACCGGCACGATCGTGGTGATCGGCGTACTGGCCCTGCGCAGCTTCTTCCTCAGCCCGCTCACCCGGATCTTCGGCGGGGAGGGCACCCGGGAGGCGTTCGCCCACGCCCAGAGCGAGCTGGCCCTGGTCAGTTTCCTCGTCGCGGGGGTCGCCGCCGGGATCGCCGCACACCTGTACATCCGGAGCAGCGGCAACCGGCTCCGTACCGCGGGCAACATGGCGGCCGGCGCCGCCCCGGGGGTGCTGGCGCTGATCGCCCAGATGCTCACCTGGATCGGGGACGGCCGGCTGATCAGCAGCGCGGGCGGCCTCGACCTCGGCGACGCCATGGCGTTCCAGGTGGCGGGCCCGTACCAGATCAACGGGGCGGTCGCCCTGCTCTTCTCCGGCGCCCTGGTCGCGGTCCTGCTGTACGGCCGGACCCGGGGTCCACGCCAGCCGCGTACCCGACCGGCACCGGCGAGAAAGCCGGAATGGGCGGAACGCGAGGAGCGGCGTGCCGCCGAGCTGGACCGGGCCGGGAACGGCACGGCCGCGTCCGGTCACGGTACGGCGAGGTCCGACGAGCCGGCAGCCGGGTCGGAAGCCGCAGCGGCGGACAAGACACCGGACGCGGCGGCGGACAAGACGGCGGACACAGCGGACACGGCGGCGCCGGACGGACCCGCGCGGGACGACAGCGAGCCGGACCCGGCTTCCGGCCCGGCCACCGCGGACGAACGAGCCGACGACCCGACGGCAGCGGACGAGCCGATCGCCGAGGAGCCGGTGGAGACGAACGCGAGGTCCGGCAAGCGGCGCTGACCGTCGGGCCTCGCCCGGCCCACCGGACCGGTCGACCGACGGCGGAACGGGTGTACGCCCACGCGTGGGGGGCGCCGCGGACGGAACGCGCGTCTGCTCGGCGGGGTGCGGGACCCGGTCAGGCGTCGGAGAGCTTCTCCAGCTCGCTCACGTCGTACCACTCCAGCTCGTGGTCCTCCGCACCGTCCACGGTGAACTGGGCGTCCGCGTCACCCGCGGTCGCCCCGGCGACGACCTCGACCGCGGCCGTCACATCGTCGGTGGCCTCGGCACCGTCGTAGTGCAGGGCCGCCACCGCGGCCAGCGGCACCGGCCCGGTGATGCGTACCTCACTGTCGCCCAGCTCGGCGCTGGCCGAGGAGACCTGCTCGGGCGGCAGGTCGACCGAGATGACCGCGCGTCGCCGGGGCGCGTCCGGATCGGCGCGGAGCAGCCACAACGCGCCCTGCGCGGCGTGGGTGAAGGCGACGTACTCCAGCTCCTCCTCGTCGCCGTCGGTGTACCACTCCCGGAGTCCCGCGGTGACGGCGTGGCCGGTCAACGGCACGGTCGGTACGGCGCCGGAGCGTTTCAGCTCGGCCAGCGTGGTCCGGGTGGCCGGCAGGTACACCCGGACGCCCGATGAGGAAGCAGTTGCCACGCGGACACCCTCCAGGTCTTCCGGCCGCGCCGTCGGCGGTCCCGGTCGCTATCGCAGACTCCTGCGGCTACGGTACAAGCAAACGGCGCCAAACCGTGGCACCAGCACCCGGCCGCCACCAGCACCAGAGGACGTACCGACGGGAGTCACCGCATGCCGCCCCGGTTCCTGCCGTTGGCCGACGTGGCCGAGGAGCTGAACGTCACCGAGTCCCAGGTGTACCACCTGGTCCGCAGCGGTGACCTGCCCGCCATCAAGATCGGTGGCCGGGGCCAGTGGCGGGTCGAGCGGACCCGGCTCGAGGAGTACATCGAGCGCAAGTACTCGGAGACCGCCGCGTGGGTGGTCGACAACCCGTTGGTCGGCAGGGACGGCGGCGAGGGCTGAGTCCCGCCGCGGATACCTCGACGGCACGGAGCCTCGGCACCGCCGCGGACACCTCGACGGCACGGGCCCTCCGCCGCTGAGCGGGTACGTATCCAGAGGCGGGCGCACCCGCCTCGCCCACCCCGAACCGGTGCCTGGCCGGCGCCTGACCGTGCCCGCCCCGTGCGTCGCCGCGCACGGGGCGGCTGCCTGTCCACAGGTCGCCACACGGGGACCCCGGGATTCGCGAGCGTGGTGTATAGCTATCTGAGGCAAACGGAAGCTATCGCATGCAAACGCAGAGAACCTCGGAGGTTCGATGACCGCGCCGCTGCCGGCCGATCCCGACGGCCCCGCCCACCTGCCCGCCGAGCATCCGGCCCTCCGGATCCTGCCGGCGCCGGACACCGAGCCACCGTTCGACGCGGACCCGTGGCAGCCCCGTCCCCGGCTCCGGTCCGTCAACGAGTTGCCCCTGCCGTGGGGACGCCGCCCCGCCGGATCACCGCAGCCTGCCCCCGTTCAACCGCCCAGCGGCCCACCCGGCGCCCGGCGCGCCGCGTGGCGGCTGGTCAACGCGTACCTCGACGTGATGTCCGGTCGCAGGCCGCTCGACCAGCTATTGCGCACCGCCACCCCGGTCGGGGCCGACTGCCTGCGCCGGGAGCTGGTCGGGTCGCCGAAGCCCGGTCGGCGGATCAGCCTGCAGAGCGTGCACGTCGCCGAACCGATGCCCGGATCCGCCGAGGTGGTGGTCGTGCTGACCGACCCGGCGACCGCATGGGCGGTGGCCGTGCAGTTGCAGCACCGCGCGGGGCAGTGGCGGTGCGCCCATTTCGAAACGGTGTGACCCGGTGCCGACTGCGGAGGACCGGTCGGGGTCAGGTCACCCGGGCGAAGCGCCAGGCCGCGACCACGACGAACAGGACCGTGAAGATGGCGGACAGCCCGATCTCGTCCGCGACGCTCAGCTGGTGGCCCAGGACCACCAGGCCGACCAGCGGGCCCTTGTCGGCCTGCACGTTCGAGCCGATGAGCAGCCGACGGGCGGCGTCCACCGGATAGCTGAACATGTTGAACCGGGCGATCGTCTGCACCCACGACGGCAGTCCGGTCAACGGCACCAGCGCCCCGGAGAGCACCAGCATCGGATAGGTGATGGCCTGGGTGACCGCCTGGAAGCTGTGTGGGCGCTGGATGAACGTGGCGAGGGCGACACCCAGCGCGGTCACCTCGACCGCCATCAGCGCGACCACCGACAGCACGGCGATGATCGTGGACGGGCCGGGGAACAGGCCCATGATCGGCGCCCCCAGGAACAGCAGCACCGCCTGGATCGTCGAGATGGTCGCCCCGCCGATGATCGCGCCGATCACGATGGAGACCCGGCTCGTCGGGGAGACCAGCATCTCGCGCAGGAACCCGAACTCGCGGTCCTGCACGATGCTGACCGCGCTCAGCAGCGCCCGACCGAGCACCGTCATGGCGACGACACCGGGGAACACGAACTGCTCGAAGCTCACCCCGCCCGTGGTACTGACGAGGGTGCGCATCCCGTAGCCGAAGATGAGCAGGAAGAAGAACGGCTGCACGAAGCTGGACAGGATCTTCGCCTTGGACCGGAAGTACCGCTTCATCTCCCGGCGGATGACCATGCCGACGACACGCAGCTCCAGGACCACCCGCAGCTCCCGCCGGTGCGAGCCCTGCGAACCGGCACGGTCCGGGGACGTACCGTCGTCCGGCTCGGTGACCGGCGGCGCGGACCGGGGCTGCGCGCTGGCCACCGCGCGGGTCTGCGCCGACGCGCGGCCCTGACC
>JBAUUM010000434.1:0-2752 GCA_049582705.1 Actinocatenispora sp. | reverse complement strand
GTTCCAGGTGCCGGAGGGCCGGCACGCGACCGCGGCGCGGCGCGCGGCGAGGCGCGCCACCGCCGTGGGCATCAAACGCATCGACCGGTCCCGGGCGCAACGCGACCGGTTGATCGGCCGACTCGGTGACCCGCCGCAGCGGCCGTGGATCTACCTGATCGTGGCCACCGGCGACATCTACGAGGACATCCCGCAGGCGCAGGCCGCGGCCCGGGAGGGCGCCGACATCATCGCGGTGATCCGTTCCACCGGGCAGTCGCTGCTGGACTACGTGCCCGAGGGCGCCACCCGGGAAGGGTTCGCCGGCACGTACGCCACGGAGGAGAACTTCCGGCTGATGCGCGCCGCGCTCGACGAGGTGAGCAAGGAGCTCGGCAGGTACGTGCGGTTGACCAACTACGCCTCGGGCCTGTGCATGCCGGAGATCGCGGCGCTGGCCGGCATGCAGCGGTTGGACATGATGCTCAACGACTCGATGTACGGGATCCTGTTCCGCGACATCAACCCGATCCGCACGTTCGTCGACCAGCGGTTCTCCCGGCAGGTGCACGCCCGCGCCGGCATCGTCATCAACACCGGTGAGGACAACTACCTGACCACCGCCGACGCCGTCGACGAGGCGCACACGGTGACGGTGTCGCAGCTGCTCAACGAGTACTTCGGCAAGGAGGCCGGGCTCACCGACGCGCAGCTGGGGCTGGGGCACGCGTTCGAGATCAACCCGCAGATCCCCGAGTCGTTCCGGCTGGAACTGGCGCACGCGCTGCTGGCGCGGGAGCTGTTCCCGAAGGCACCGCTGAAGTGGATGCCGCCGACCAAGCACATGACCGGTGACGTGTTCGCCGGCAACCTGCTCGACGGGTTCTTCAACCTGGCGGGCACGCTGACCGGGCAGAGCATCCTGCTGGTCGGCATGATGACCGAGGCGGTGGTCACGCCGTGGCTGTCGGACCGGGACATCGCCCTGCAGAACGTGCGGTACGTGCTGGGTGCCTGCGGCGGCCTGCACGAGGACTTCGTGCCCGCCCCCGGCGGGTTCATCCAGAACCGCGCCAACCAGGTCCTCGACGAGGCGGTCACGCTGCTGGAACGCATCGGCGACGAGGGCCTGCTGGAGGCCATCGCCGACGGCACGTTCGGCATCATGAAACGCCCACCGACCGGCGGTAAGGGGCTGTCCGGGGTCGCGGCGAAGGCCGACGGGTACTACAACCCGGCCACCGACATCCTGGAGGCTCAGCCGTGAGCGACGAACAGCACCACATCGTGCGCCCCTACGGCGACACCACCGGCGACGGCATGGTGCAGGTGTCGTTCACCCTGCCGCTGCCGCACGACAAGCGCGCCGAGGGCGCCGCCGTGCAGCTCGCCGCGAAGATGGGCATCGACCCGGCGATGGTCGTGCACGCCAAGCCGATGGGCGCCGGTTTCACCTTCTTCGTGGTGTACGGCACCGTGCAGCACCTGGTCGACACGTCCGCGGTGCGGGTGGTGGAGCGTGACTTCCCCGAGCTGGGTTCCGCCGCGGTCAACCAGCTGATCCGTAAGAAGCTGCGCCGTGAACTGGTCGTGGTCGGCGCGTGCATCGGCACCGACGCGCACACCGTCGGCATCGACGCGATCCTCAACGTCAAGGGCGTCGCCGGGCACAAGGGCCTGGAGTACTACCGGGAGATGCGGGTGGTGAACCTGGGCGCCCAGGTCGGCGTCGCGGACCTGGTGGAACGGTCCCGCGCCGAACGCGCCGACGCCGTACTGATCAGCCAGGTCGTCACGCAACGCGACGCGCACCTGCACAACGTGCGGGAGGCGTCGGCGGCGTTCCGGGAGGCGTTCCCCGCCGAGAAGCGTCCCCTGCTCATCGTCGGCGGTCCCCGTTTCGACGAGCTGATGGCCGAGGAACTGGGCGTCGACCGGATCTTCGGACGCGGCACCACCCCGGGCGAGGTCGCCAGCTACCTGGTCGACGCGCTCGTCACCCGCCGCGGCGAGCGCAGCACCCCCACCAAGGAGCCAGCACATGCCTGACGCGATCACCGTCACCCACCGCCGGTACGTGCCGGCCAGCCACGCGCACTACGCCGGCAACCTCGTCGACGGCGCGTACAGCCTCGGGCTGTTCGGTGACGCCGCCACCGAACTGTGCATCCGTACCGACGGCGACGAGGGCCTGTTCGCCTCCTACGACGACGTGCAGTTCCGTGCGCCGGTACGCGCCGGTGACGTGCTGGAGGTGACGGCGAGGCTGGTGCACGCCGGGCGGCGCAGCCGCCGCATCGAGTTCACCGCCGCGGTGATCTGTCGGGGCCGACCCGACCGCGGCGAGTCGGCCGCCGAACTGCTGAGCGAACCGGTCGTCGCGGTCACCGCGACCGGCACCGTCGTCGTGGCCGCGCCGCCGGCATGACCTCGGTGGAGGTCGTCGACGTCGACGCCGCCCGCCGTGAACTGGGGGTGTGCGTCGACGTCGGGTCCACCTTCACCAAGGCCCTGGTCGTCGACACCGGCAGCGGCGAACTGCTGGCCACCGCGGCGCACCCGACGACGGTGCGCACCGATGTGCTGCACGGTCTCGACGCGTGCCTCGACGCGCTGAGTCGGGCGTTGCCCGGCGCGCGGCTGGACCGGCAGCTGGTCTGCTCGTCGGCCGGTGGTGGGCTGCGCCTCGCCGTCGTCGGCTACGAGCCGCTGGTCACCGCCGAGGCCGGGCACCGGGTCGGCCTGTCGGCGGGGGCGCGGGTGGTGCACGTAG
>JBAUUM010000433.1:0-5166 GCA_049582705.1 Actinocatenispora sp. | reverse complement strand
GCCCGTGCCGGCGCGGTCCGTGTCGGCGCCGCCCGACAGGTCCGCGGCCAGTACCGACATCGACCAGCCGTCGGCGACGATGTGGTGCGCGGCGAGCAGCAGCACGTGCTCCCGCTCGGCGAGGCGCAACAGCGTCAGCCGCCACAGCGGCGCCCGGCCCAGGTCGAACGGGGTGTGCCGCTCCCGGACCTCCTGCTCGCGGATCCCGGCCGCCCGCCCGTCCGGGTCGAGCCCCCGCAGGTCGACCGTGCGGACGGCGACCGGCACGTCGGGCTCGGTCACCTGGCGCGGCTCCCCCGCGCCCGGGACGAAACGGGTGCGCAGCGACTCGTGCCGCCGGGTCGTCGCGGCGACCGCGTCGGTCAGGGCGTCGAGGTCGAGCGGTCCGATGACGTCGTACGCCCGCAGGATGACCGCCGGTGAGCCCGGCCGCCGGCGGTCGTGGTCCCAGTACACGGTCTGGAACGCCGACAGTGGGCTGGTCCGCACCGGTGCCGCCTCCCCCTCGCCCCGCTGGCTCCGTCGCCCACGGTGGACGCCGACGCATTGTCCGACACGCCGCCACACCCCGGCAAGGCCGTGGCGGCCGACCGCCGCGCGGCCGGGGGGTCAGATCCCGCTGAGGCCGCCCGAGGTGATCCCGGCGACGAACCGCCGTTGCAGCAGCAGGAACGTGAACAGCATCGGCGCGACCATCATCAGACCGGCCGCGCCGACCAGCGGGAAGTTCTCGCTGAAGCCCTGTTGGAAGGAGAAGAACCCGGTGGCCACCGGCAGGTACTCGGGGCTCTGGATGAACGTGACCGCGAGCAGGAACTCGTTGTACGCCTGCAGCGCCGTGGTCAACGCGATGGTCAGAAATCCGGGAGCGGCCAGCGGCAGGATGATCCGGCGCAGGACGGTCAGGTCACTCGCCCCGTCCAGCCGGGCCGCCTCCTCGTAGTCGCGCGGTATCGAGACCATGAACGAGCGCAGCAGCAGCGTGGCGAACGGGGAGAAGACCGCCCAGTAGATGACGATCAGCCCCAGCAGCGTGTCGTACAGGTGCAGACGGGTCCACAGGTAGAACAGCGGGACCAGGAACAGCTGGATCGGCAACGAGCTGCCCACCAGCAGGTACGCGGTGACCGCGCCGCTGCCGGGCAGGTTCAGCCGGGCCATCGAGTACGCGGCGCAGCCGGCGATCACGCACACGCCGGCCACCGTGCCCAGGACCACGACGGCGCTGTTGCGGAACCCGACGCCCATCCCGGCGGTCTGCCAGGCGGTGACGAAGTTGTCCCAGTGCCACGTGGTCGGCGGGCCGAGCGGGTTGACCCCCAGTTCCGCGGACGTCTTCAGGGAGTTGAACAGGAACACCACCAGGGGTGCCAGGGACAGCGCGGCGAGCACCGCCAGCACCGCGTAGCGCAGTACCGACGCGGGGCGCACCCTGGGCCGACGGCCGCCCCGGTCGTGTTGCGGTGTCCGCGCCGGCGCGGCGTCGGCGCTGGTCAGTACGCTCACAGCTCCCACCCCCTGCGCCGCCGGAGCCACAGGTACGCCGCGACGACCAGGAAGCTGATCAGGGACAGCACGACGCCGACGGCGGCGGCGTAGCCGGCCTGGCTCTCGCCGAACGCGGCGCGGTACAGCAGCGTGCTCAGCACGTCCGTGGAGCCCGCCGGGCCGCCCTGGGTGAGGATGAAGATGTAGTCGAACACCAGGAACGACCAGATGATCGTCATCAGCGCCAGGAAGATCAGCGTCGGCCTGATCGCGGGCAGCGTGACGTGCCAGAACTGCTGCCAGCCACCCGCCCCGTCGAGCCGGGCGGCCTCGTACAGGCTCGGGTTGACGCCCTGCATGGCGGCCAGGAAGACGACCAGCAGGTAGCCCCACCACTGCCAGGTGTTGACCGCCGCCACCGAGGCCAGCGCGGTGTGCGCGTCGCCGAGGAAGTTGACGTCCGACAGGAAGCCGGGGCCGATCGCGGCGAGTTGGCCGGCTATGCCGACGTGCGGGGCCAGCAGGTTCTGCCAGATCGAGGCGCTGACCACCGTCGCGACCGTGTACGGCACGAAGTACGCGACGCGGAACAGCATCGCGAACCGGCGGACATGCGAGAGCAGGAAGGCGCCGAACAGGGCCAACGCCATCGGTACGACGAGGAAGAAGACCGTCCACAGCACGTTGTGCAGCAGCGCGTCACGGAAGTCCGGGTCGCCGAGCAGTCGCCGGTAGTTGGCCAGGCCGATGAACCGCGCCGCACCCACGCCCGACCAGTCGGTCAGCGAGTACCAGACGCTGGCCACCCCGGGGCCCGCGACCACCAGCAGGTTGACCGCGACCAGTGGCAGCATGAACAACCAGGCCCGCAGCCCGGCACGGCGGCGCCGCCGCATCGAGGCCGGGTTCATCGGATGTCACCGTCCGGCCGGGGCGCGGGTGGCACGCTGCCGGCGGCCCGCTCCTCCCGGAACACGTCGTCCAGGCCGGCGCAGTAGTCCCGCGGCGAGAGCTGCCCGGTGATGACCTTGTCCATCTTCTCGAACAGGTACGTCTCGGTCCGCGGCGGCCAGAAGGTCCAGCTCAGGTATCCCATGTGGGTGGCCTTCGCGACGTCGGTGTAGAAGCGCCGGACCCTCGGGTCGGTGTGCTCGGGGAAGTCGGATCCGGTGAACCGCAACGGGAACGGCTCGAAGTTGATCGCCGCCACGGCGGCCGCCTGCCGCCGCCGGTCGGAGATCAGCCAGTCCAGGTACGCCGCCGCCGCGTCGGGGTGCCGCGCGTCGGCGTTGATGGAGAACGTGCCGCCCGAGCCGAGCGGGTACGCGTCGGCCGGTACGTGCGGGGCGAACGTCGGTACCGGCGCCCAGTCCCAGGCCGAAGCCTGCTTCCCGGTGAAGAACAGCGGCATGTCGCCGAACGCCCAGGTGCCGGTGATCTGGACGGCGGCGCCGCCGTCGGCCAGCGCGGTGAGCATCGCGTCCGAGCGGTTGGTGAAGTAGTCCGCCACGTCACCGCCGAACCAGCCCCGCTGGAAGTACGTGTCGAGCAGGCTGACCGCGTCCACGAACACCGGGTCGGTCCAGCGCGTCTCGCCGCGCAGCGCCCGGTACACCGCGTCCGGACCGGCCACGTAGTTGAAGAAGGCGCTGACGAACCACTCGGTGGTCGCCGGCCAGCCGGCACTTCCGGCCGCGACCGGCAGCATGCCCCGGCCCTTCGCCTCCGCGCACATCTCCTCGAAGTCGTCCCGGTCGGCCGGCACGCTCCAGCCGTGCCGCCGCATCGTGTCGCGGTTGTAGAACATGACCATCGACTCGTAGGAGTTGGGCAGCGAGTAGAGCCTCCCGTCGGACAGGCCCGCGTCGTACGCCCACTGCTGGAGCTTGTCGGGCCAGCCGTAGCGCCGTGCGTACGGGTCGAGCGCGAGCAGCTTGCCCGAGTGCACGTAGTCGAGGGCGACGGAGGGCCCGCTGGTGAACACCAGTTCCGGCCCCACACCGGAGGCGATGGCGGTCTGCTGCAGCCGTTCCAGCGTGGCGCTGTCCTTCACGGTCAGTTGGACGGGCAGCGCGGCGTGCCGCCGGTTGTAGGCGTCCACCAGGTGACGCTGGAAGTATCCGCGCTGGGCGTCGGAGTTGAACGCGTACCAGAACGTCACGCCGCGACCGCTGGTCCGGGTCGCCGAGCCCTGCACGCAGCCGGCCAGTCCCGCCGTGGCCGCGGCCGAGGTGAGTCCGCCGGCCAGTCGCAGCAGTCGGCGTCGGGTCAGTGGGCCTGCCATGTCACACCTCCCGGCGCGGCCACCCGCGCGGTCCGCCCGACCGGTTCCGCGATCCGGCGTCGCGCTCGTCGGTCGGCGGTCACGGCCGGTACGGGTACGTGGGCGTCGTGTCCGACGACGCCGAGTTTCCGCATTTCGGTACAAAAGACACTAGGTACCGGTCGAGCCGCAGGTCAAGGAGTTGGCAAGCATTGCCACGCCACCGCACCGTCGCCGCGCGTCCGGTCACGCACCGCCAGCGGCGCGTGCCGTACGTGGGCGGGCCGGTACGGGGCGACACGCCAGGCCACACGCCGGGCCAGGAACCGGCCACCTCGCCGTAATGCGCCGACAGTAGGCTGATCGGGGCATGTTCTCCGAAACGTGCCCCGTCGGATCCGCCCCGGGCACGTCGCCGGGGGCGTCCCACCGGGGCGCGGGCGCCGGGGACAGGTCGACCGCCGACGCGGCTCCGGTGCACCGGCGCGGCTCCGGCGGGCGCCGGACGCTCCCGTCGAGCAACGTACGGCGTCGCGGCACACCGGACGCGGAGGGAGGACCGTGGACCCGCTGCAACCGGGGGATCCGACCCGGATCGGCACGTACACGGTGCTGGCCCGGCTGGGTGCGGGCGGGATGGGCGTGGTCTACCTGGCGCGCTCGGCCGGCGGCCGGACCGTCGCGGTCAAGATCATCCGGGAGAGCCTCGCGGCCGACCCCGAGTACGCCGCCCGGTTCGCCCGCGAGGTCGCGGCGGCGCGCCGGGTGACCGGCACGTTCACCGCACCCGTCCTGGACGCCGACCCGGCGGCGCGACCGACGTGGCTGGTCACCGCGTTCCTGCCGGGCCTGTCGCTCGCCGACGCGGTGCGCCGCTTCGGTCCGGTGCCCCCGGACGCGGTACGCGCCCTCGCCGTCGGCCTGGCCGAGGCGCTCGTGGCCATCCACCGCGCCGGCGTGGTGCACCGGGACCTGAAGCCGGAGAACGTCATGCTGACCGCCGGCGGGCCACGCGTGATCGACTTCGGCATCGCCAGACCGTCCGACTCCCCGGCCATCACCAGTACCGGCGTGTCTCTCGGCACCCCCGGATTCATGGCGCCGGAACAGATCGCCGCCGGCGAGGTGGGACCGGCCAGCGACGTCTTCGCGCTCGGCGCGGTCCTGGTGTTCGCGGCCACCGGGACGGGACCGTTCGGCGACGGGTCCACCCGCTCGAAGCTGTCCCGCACGCAGGACGCGGTCGCCGAACCCGCCGGCATCACCGAACCGTGGCTGCGCGATCTGGTCGGCACCTGCCTGCGACCCCGGCCGGGACAGCGACCCACCGCGCGGGACCTGCTGCACCGGCTCGGTCGCGGTGGCGTGTCGTTGCACGGCACCCGGTGGTTGCCGGCCGCCGTGGCGGAGGCGGT
>JBAUUM010000432.1:0-6706 GCA_049582705.1 Actinocatenispora sp. | reverse complement strand
CAGGACACGGGTCCGTGCCGGGTCTCGTAGGCTCGGCGGGGACACGGTGCCCGGCGGCGGTCCGGCCGGCCCGCGGCACCCGCGACGGACCCTGACGGAGGTACGACGGTGAACGAGCGGCTCGTGGTGATCGGCGGCGGCACGATGGGCGCCGGCATCGGATTCGTGGCGGCCGGCGCCGGCTTCGCGGTGGAGCTGGTCGAGGTGGACCCGGACCGGGCCGCCGGCGCACGGCGGGCGCTGGACGAACGCTGGGACCGTACGGTGGAACGCGGTCGCGTCACGGCCGAGGAGGCCGCCGAGGCCCGGAGCCGGCTGACCGTCGTCACCGCCGTCACGGATGTCGCGCCGGGGCCGGACGTGATCGTCGAGGCCGTACCGGAGCGGGTCGAGCTGAAGCGCGACGTACTCCGGGCCGCCGAGAAGTTGGCGCCGGCGCTGCTCGCCACCAACACGTCGAGCATCTCCATCGACGAACTCGCCACCACGCTGGACGCGCCGGAACGGTTCTGCGGCCTGCACTTCTTCAACCCGGTCTGGGCCATGGCCCTGCTGGAGGTCGTGATCGGACAGTCCACATCGGACGCTACCCGGGCGGCCGCGGTACGGCTGGCCGACCGGCTCGGCAAGCAGCCCGTCGTGGTGGCGGACGCGCCCGGCTTCGCCAGTTCGCGGCTGGGCGTGACGCTCGGCCTGGAGGCGATCCGGATGGTCGAGGACGGGGTCGCCTCGCCCGCCGACATCGACAAGGCCATGACGCTCGGGTACCGGCATCCGATGGGGCCGCTGGAACTCACCGACGTGGTCGGTCTCGACGTACGGCTGGACATCGCCCGCACGCTCCGCGCGGCGTACGGGGACCGGTTCGCGCCGCCCGCGCTGCTGGAGCGGATGGTCGCCGAGGGCCGGCTGGGCCGCAAGAGCGGCCAGGGCTTCTACCGCTGGGTCGACGGCAAGAAGGAGGAAGCCGGTGGATGACATGCGCACGCTGCGGGTCGAGTGGGCCGAGGACCGGGTGGAGGTGACGCTGAACCGGCCGGACAAGCGCAACGCCATCGACGCCGAGATGGTGGACGAGCTGCACCAGGTCTGTGACCGGCTGGAACGCGAGCCACGCCTGCTGCTGGTCACCGGTGGCGCCGACAACATCTTCGCCGCCGGCGCCGACATCGCGCAGCTGCGGGACCGGAACCGGTACGACGCGCTCGCCGGGATCAACCACGGTGTACTGTCCCGGATCCGGCGACTGCCGATGCCCAGCGTCGCGGCCGTGGACGGGCCCGCGCTCGGCGGTGGCGCCGAACTCTCGTACGCCTGCGACATCCGGGTCTGCACCGACCGCGCGTTCTTCGGTCAGCCGGAGGTACGGCTGGGCATCGTGGCGGGCGCGGGCGCGCTGTACCGGTTGCCGCAGCTGGTGGGTGAGTCGCTGGCCAAGGAGCTGTTGTTCACCGGGCGCCGGATGCCGGCGGCGGAGGCGCTGGCGGTACGGCTGGTCTCGCAGGTGGTGGCGCCGGAGGAGCTGTTGGCGACGGCCCGAGGCGTACTGGACCGGATGGCGAAGGTGTCCGCGCTGGCGCTGCGGCTCACCAAGCTCGCCGTCGACTCGCCGCCGTCCGCGCATCCGCAACTGGAGCAGCTCGCGCAGGCCGTGCTGTTCGAGGACGACGAGAAGTACCGGCGGATGACCGAGTTCCTGCAGCGTTGATCGGACTCCGCCGTTGGGCGTCCGGTGACCGGTTCCGTGGCGCACCGTCCGGTGGTGACGGCGCTGTCGCTCGTGCCGCCGGACCGGCCCGACCGCAGGTCATCCACACTGTCCACAGTGGTGTGTCCGGATGCCGGGACGGTGCCCGCGGTTGGCCAGCCGCCGGGAGCCGCGGCGTCGCCGTCCGGTACCGGGCCGGGGCATCGACGCGCGACCATGCCCGGTCGGCCCGGGTGGGCCCGCCGGCGTGCGCCGGGGGCGCGGTAGCGTCGGCGCCATGACGGAACCGGTGGAGGGGACGACGGCCGCCGAGGCGCCGCCCGAGCTGCTGAGCTTTGTGGGCACGCTGGCCGAGCGGATGGGCATCGAACTGGTGTCCGCCACGCCGCAGCGCGTGGAGGCGACGATGCCCGTGGAAGGCAACACCCAGCCGTACGGGCTGCTGCACGGCGGCGCCTCGTGCGTACTGGCCGAGACGGTCGGGTCGATCGGCGCCGTGCTGCACGCCGGTCCCGGCGGGCGGGCCGTCGGGGTGGACATCAACGCTACGCACCACCTGGCGGCGCGGTCCGGCACGGTGACGGGCGTGGCGACCGCCCTGCGACTGGGCCGCAGCGTCGCCACGTACGAGATCGAGATCTCGGACGACAGCGGCCGTCGGGTCTGCACGGCGCGGCTGACGTGCGTCGTCCAGCGGGCTGCTCCGGCCGCCGACGCCGGTTGATCAAACCCGTCACCTCGAAAAACTACCGTGAGTAATTCGGCGGTGACTATTGACAACCGCCTACGGTGCTACCAATCTTGTAGGTGGTCGTACCGATCACTGGGAACAGGTCGGTGGCCAGGTGCCTTGCGATCGGCGCAACTGGGGGGTGGCGCCGGCCAGGGGGGTAAGGCACCAGCGAACCGGGCGGGTAGCAGACCACAAGGGCGTAAGCCCCGACGGCATGCACTCGCCCGGATTTGCTGTCTCCGGGGCATGGTCCAACCCGCTGCAATGCGCCGACGGCGCGGCCGAGGACCGCTGAGCCGCCTCCGCACGCTGCTGGACGGCCGCGCCGCTCCGGCGGCGACGGAGCGGCTCCGAGCGCACCGCACCATCCGTGCGATGATGGCGTCACGGTCAGGCACCCTTCAGACACAGGGCGCCCCAGGGTGCACCAGACCTCGTGGCGGCCTCAAGATCTGCGAAACTGCCTGATCAGCCCGCGTGCGGGCGATCTGGGACGAGGGTGCTGGTAGGCCTGCGGGACAATCAGGTGATGAGCCAGGGGTACACAACCGGCGGGGCACTGCCCGAACTGCCGGACATCACCGCCGACCCGCTCGCGACGCGACTGGCCGAAATCATCCGCGAGGTACGCCCTGGCGGCCGGCTGCCGTCCGAGCGTGACCTCGCCATCCGGCTCGGCGTGAGTCGTACGGCGCTGCGCGACCGGCTCCGCTCGCTGGAGACGGCGGGGATCCTGCGCCGCCGCAGCGGCTCCGGCACGTACGTGGAACCGGTCAATCCGGACGCGGTGACCCGCACACTCAGCGCCGCCGTGAACTTCTCCGACCTCCCGGTCGACTCCCTGTTCTCCGCGCTGGACGCGCTGGACCGCCAGGCCGTGCGGGAGGCCGCGGTCCGGGCCGACCGGGCCGCGATCGACCGGCTCAGCGCCACGCTGGACGGGATGCGGGACATCGCCCAGCCCGGCGGCGCCATGGCCGCGCACCACAGGTTCCACGAGATCATGGTCGAGGTGGCGGCCAACCCGGCCGTCCAGTTCCTCCGCGCCGGCGTGGTCGGTTCGCTGCGGGAGGCGGGGCTGCTCTGGCCCAACTACAAGGGCGACGCGCCATTGGTAGTACCAGCCGGTCTGTACGAGCGGCACCGGCGGATCTGTCACTCGGTCGCGAAGCACGACCCGGCCGCCGCGATGCTGGCCTTCGACTGACTCTCCGCGACGCCGCGGCCGGCGTCCGCGCTCATCCGGCGGACCGCGCTCACGCAGCACCGCCGACCCGCCCGGCCCTCGTTCGGCCGGTCGACGTCGGCGGTACGGGTCGGAGCGTTACCGCTGGGCCTGGAACATCCAGTGCTGCTGCTCCAGATCCTGGGTCGCCGCGATCAGCAGGTCCTGGGTCACCGGGTCCGGCTCGTCGGTGTCGCCGACCCGCTGCCGGAACCGCTTGACGATGTCGGCCAGCAGCGCGGTGAACGCCTTGACCACGTCCTCGTCGGAGATGTACCCCTCGTTGAGCTGCTTCGTGTGCGCCGACTTGGCGACGGTCTCGGCCCTGCCGTCGGGATTGACCCCGATCGCGATGGCCCGCTCCGCCACGACGTCCATGTGGTTGCGCGCGATGTCGACCACGTCGTCGAGCTGGAGATGCAGCGAGCGGAAGTTCTTCCCGATCAGGTTCCAGTGGGCCTGCTTGGCCTGCAGCGAGAGGTCGACCAGATCGACCAGCGCCCCCTGAAGCGCGTCACCGGTGACCTTGCGGGCCTCGTCGGACAATGGGCTGGAAATGGCAGCCACGTCGTGCCCTCCTTTATCCTCGCGCCGGCGGCCACCGCATGCCGTGGCCCGAGCAGTCGGGTGGGCATCCTCCCGGGCGGTCGACCGGCTCTACGTCCGTTTCCCCTTGTCCACACGGACTACCCCCAGCCTGACACGCCTAATCTTGATACGTTCCAGAAACTCTGTGGCACACCACACGGTCAGTAGTCCTGCCACTCCGAATTCTCGTACTCCATGAGCCGCGGGCGGGTCAGCGTCGACGGCGGCATGTCCAGCCGCGGCCGGTCCGCCGGGAACACGGTCGCCGCCCGCAGTACCGAGGGGGTCAGGTACCGCAGCCGGGGCACGTCGTCCGACAGGCGCAGCGCCGGCGCCCGGTCCCGTTGTGCCAGCACGTAGCCCCAGTCACCGAACGTCGGCACGTCCACGTGGTACGGCGTGGTCCGCCAGCCCGCCGCGCGGATGCTGGACTCGATGCACCAGTAGGACTTGGGGGCGAAGTACGGCGACCCCGACTGCACCACCATCCGGCCGCCGGGGGCCACCACGCGACTCGCCAGCCCGTAGAACTCCTGCGAGTACAGCTTCGCGGTGGCGGTGGCGTCCGGGTCGGGCATGTCCACGATGACCGCGTCGTACCGGCTCCGCGCCGCCCGCAGCCACGTCAACGCGTCCGCGTTGACCACGTGCGCTCTCGGGTCGTCGAACGAGTGCGCGTTGAGCGCCGACAGCCGTGGGTCGTGCCGGGCCAGTTGGATCATCGCCGGATCCAGCTCGACCAGCGTCGCGGAGTCGACGTCCGGGTACCGCAGCACCTCGCGCAGCGCCAGGCCGTCCCCGCCACCGAGGATCAGCACCCGCCTGTGCGGGCCGGCCAGCACCGGATGCACCAGCGACTCGTGGTACCGGTACTCGTCCACCGAGGAGAACTGGAGGTCGCCGTCCAGGAACAGCCGCACGTCGGCATGCCCGGTGAAGGTGACCTCGCGGGTCATCACGATCTCCTGGTACCGGCTGCGCTCCGCCACCACGATCGGGTCGTCGTACAGCGCCTGCCGCGCCGACACCTCGAAGTCGTCGGCGACCAGGTACGTGCCGGCCAGCGTCGCGGTGACCAGCACCGCGAGTGTGGCGAGCACCGCGCGGGCGCGTACCGACAGGTCCCGGCGGAAGACCACCACGACGAGGGTCAGCCCGGCCAGCGCGTTCAACGCACCGACCAGCAGGGCACCACGCACCAGACCGAAGACCGGCAGCAGCAGGAACGGGAAGGCCAGGCCGCCGAGCAGCCCGCCCACGTAGTCCGCGGCGAACAGGTCGGACACCGCCGCGCCCGCCTCCTGCCGCCGGATCCGCTGCAGCAGCACCATCAGCAACGGGATCTCGGCGCCGATCAGCAGGCCCACCACGAAGGTCACCAGCACCATCGCCGGCGTGTACAGGTCGAGCCAGGCGTACGCGGCGTACAGGGCGAGCACCGAGAGCCCGCCGAGCAGCGCGAGCAGGATCTCGACACCGGCGAACGCGACCGCGGCGTGCCGCTGCAGCGGCTTGACCGACAGCGCGCCGATGCCCATGGCGAAGACCATGATGGCGAGCACGATGGACGCCTGGCCCACCGAGTCACCGATCAGGTAGCTGCCCAGTGCCACCAGCGCCAGCTCGTACACCAGGCCGCAGACCGCGCAGACGAAGACCGTGAAGAGTACGGCGAAGCGGGCCAGCGACGGCCGGCGACGGGCGGGCGTCGGGGTGTCGGGGCCGGCCGAGCCGGTCGGGGCGTCGGGAGCGGTCGGGGCGTCGGAGTCCGTCGGGGCGCCGGGAGCGGTCGGGGCGTCCGGTGCCGCTGGGGTCGGGGTCTGGTTGTCCGTGGTCATGAAATGGCGGCGGCGATGATGGCGCCGAGTGCCAGGTTGATGACCGCGGTCACCCACACCGCGGGGTGCGGCTCGGGCTGCACCAGCAGCTCGCCGAGCCGACCCGGGGTCGCGAGGTCGAGCAGTACGAAGGCGACCGCCATGAACACGACGCCCAGCACGCCGTACAGGGCGGTGGAGAGCAGCCCGGCGGCCAGCCCGTTCTCGCTGGTCACGATCGCGGTCGTGACGATGATCGCGACCGCGGCGAGGCCCGAGACGAGTACCAGGGCGGCGTTGCGGTTGCGGTCGGTCCAGATCTGCTCGTGCAGCTTGCCGGGCGTCACGAGGTCGACGAGCAGGTAGCCGAGGGCGAGCAGGACCGTGCCGACCGCCCCGTAGGCGAGGGCGGACAGCAGACCGGACGCGATGGTGGTCATCATGGCCGCGTTCCTTACGGGTGTTGGGCGGACGGTGGCGGGGCGGGCGGGTCCTGTCCGGGCCAGGGGTCGACCGCCGGTGGCGGTACCGGTCCCGGCGGCGGGTTCTGCGCGTTCGACTGGTTCGGCGCCGAACTCGGCGGGCCGGGCTGGTCATGCCCCGCGGGCGAGTCCGGCCGCGCGGGCTGGTCCGGC
>JBAUUM010000431.1:0-2053 GCA_049582705.1 Actinocatenispora sp. | reverse complement strand
GTCACATACAGGTCGCCGGATGGGGCGCCGCGCAGCCCGGCCTCGCCTGGCTGGCCGGCATGTGCACGCTGGGCCTGGGCGGCTGCCTGGCCGACGACATGGGCCTCGGCAAGACGATCCAGATCATCGCCCTGCACCTGCACCGCCGGTCGCTGGGGCGGGGCGCGACGCTGGTGGCCTGCCCGACCTCGCTGCTGGGCAACTGGGAACGCGAACTGCGCCGCTTCGCGCCCGACGTACCGGTCCGGCGGTACCACGGCGCCGACCGTGACCTGACCGGCGTGGCCGACGACGAGGTCGTCCTCGCCACCTACGGCGTACTGCGTCGGGACCGGGCGCGGCTCGCCGGACACCGCTGGGGGCTGGTCGTCGCCGACGAGGCGCAGAACGTGAAGAACCCGCTGTCGCACACCGCGCGGGCGCTGCGCGCGGTGCCGTCCGCCGCCCGGGTCGCGCTCAGCGGCACGCCGGTGGAGAACCGGCTCACCGACCTGTGGTCCATCCTGGACTGGACCACGCCCGGCCTGCTCGGTCCGTTGGAGACGTTCCGTCGGCGGGTGGCGATCCCGATCGAACGGTACGCGGACGCGGACACCACCGAGCGGCTGAGCCGGCTGGTGCGCCCGTTCCTGTTGCGCCGCCGCAAGACCGACCCGGGCATCGCCCCCGAACTACCGCGCAAGACCGAGACGGACCGGTACGTGCCGCTCACCGCCGAACAGGTCACCCTCTACGAGGCCGTCGTCCGGGACACCATGGCCGAGATCCGTGCCGCCGAGGGCGTGGCCCGCCGCGGACTGGTACTCAAGCTGCTCACCGCGCTCAAGCAGGTCTGCAACCACCCGGCGCAGTACCTGGGCGAACCCGGCCCGGTCACCGGCCGGTCCGGCAAGCTGGCCGCCATCGACGAACTGCTGGACGTGATCCTCGCCGAGGGCGACTCCGTGCTGGTGTTCAGCCAGTACGTGGCGATGTGCCGGCTGCTGGAGCGGCATCTCGCCGACCGCGGTGTCGGCACCCTGCTGGTGCACGGCGGGGTGCCGGTACGCCAGCGGGAGGACCGGGTCCGGCGGTTCCAGGACGGCGAGGTGCCGGTGTTCCTGCTGTCGCTGAAGGCCGCCGGTACGGGCCTCAACCTGACCCGGGCCAGCCACGTGGTGCACTTCGACCGCTGGTGGAATCCGGCCGTCGAGGACCAGGCGACCGACCGCGCGTACCGGATCGGCCAGGACCGGCCGGTCCAGGTGCACCGGTTGATCACCGAGCACACCGTCGAAGACCGGGTGGCGTCGCTGATCGCCACCAAGCGGGCGCTGGCCGACGCGGTGGTCGGCGGTGGGGAGACGTGGCTGACCGAACTCTCCGACGCCGACCTCGCCGAACTGGTCTCCCTGGGGGCGCCGGCATGAACCCCCGGCACGACGATCCCCCCGCCAGCGGCGGCACGAGTGGGCGACGGGACGGGCCGACGCTGACCGTACCGGCGCGGGCGCCGGAACCGAGGCGGCACAGGTTCGGCGGCACCTGGTGGGGCACGGCCTGGCTCGCCGCTCTGGAGACACAGGCCGAGCTGGACCCGAACCGGCTGCCACGCGGGCGCACGTACGCGCGGAACGGCGCCGTGGGCGACACGGTACTGCGGCCGGGCGGCGCCGAGGCGCGGGTCCGGGGCCGTCGGCCCGAGCCGTACCGGGTCCGGGTGGCGGTCACCGCGTTCGACGACGCGCAGTGGGACCGGATCCTCGACGCCGTCGCCGGCCAGGTCGGACACGCGGCGGCACTGCTGGACGGCGAATTCCCGCCGGAGGTCGACGAGGACGTCCGCCGGACCGGCCTCTCCCTGCTGCCCGGCCCGCACGAGGTGACCGTGTCCTGCAGCTGCCCCGACCGGGCCGTGCCGTGCAAGCACGCCGCCGCGGTCTGCTACGTGCTGTGCGACGTACTGGACGCCGACCCGTTCGCGCTGCTTCTGCTGCGCGGCCGGGGCCGGGCCGAACTGCTCGACGAGCTGCGCGCCCGGCGCGGTGCCGGCACGGCCGGCCCGCCACCGGCC
>JBAUUM010000430.1:0-3239 GCA_049582705.1 Actinocatenispora sp. | reverse complement strand
CTCCCGGACCAGCCCGGCGGGCCACAGCTCGTCGAGCGGCACCCGCCGGTCGCGCAGCGCGTCCGCGGGCACGCCGAGAACCTGCGGCCCGAGCCCGGAGCCGAACCGGAGCCCCACATAGCGGGCGCCGGGCCGACCGGTGTCCACGTGCGCCGTGGTGTCCGGCCCGGCCACGACCAGCGCGTCGTCGTACCAGATCAGGTCCAGGCAGCCGTCCGGCAGGACCCGGCTCGGCGCGGTCCGGTCCGGCGCCGTGGTCCGCCACAGCACCGTTCCGGCCACCCGGGACACACGTTCCTGGTACACGCCGTTCAGCCTCGCATCCGGGTACGACGCCGGTGTCACGGCCGCCCGGTACGCCGGTCGGGCAGGTCTCACATACGGCTCAGCCCGGTCTGCAACTCTTCCAGATTCATCACCGGGAGAAGCTCGACGTGTGCGTGCAGTTCCTCGAACATCGGTTCCAGGATGCGTGGCACGTCGGCCATGTCGTCCAGATCGAAGATCATGAAGCCGGCGCGCTTCCCGCCCTGCGGCGTGAAGTAGGCCGCCTCCGGATGCAGCATGTCGAGCATGCCGCGCATCGCCTTCTCCATCTGGCCGGCCTTGATGAGCTGATTGCCGGCCTCGGTGTCGATGTCGAACTTCATCAGCATGCGCATGGTGTCACCCCGCCCCGGTCGCCGGACCGGGCTCGTCGGGCGCGCCCGGGCGAAGTTCGGCGACCGTCTACCCGTCGCATCCTTCCGCCGGGCGGCCGGTGCGGACAACCGCCGGACGGTTCCACGGCCCCGATGATCGGCGCCGCCCCGGTGCGTCGGTGTCGATCCGGGCGGGCACTTGGTCCCAGGCCCGTCGGCGCCGGTCGGGCACGCCCCGCGGGCCGGGGCCACCACGGGCAGTCGTTACTCGTCCAGGTCCTGTCGGAGCCGCGCGTCCTTGCTGAACAGCGCCCACCAGGCGAACACCACCGCGGTGGCCAGCAGTCCCACTCCGAGCGGGATGTGCGCACCGATCAACCGGGAGCTGCCGAGCGCGATCTGGGTGAGGACCAGGACCAGCTCGACCGCGGAGAGCAGCATCGGCCACCGGCTGCCGTGCCCGGGTCGCCAGAGCAGCACCGCGCCGATGAGCTGCAGCGGCACCAGCAGCAGGACGATCTTCCCGTTCGTGCTGTGTACCGGCAGGTAGGCCGACCGGCCGCTGATGACCAGCGCGGCGGTGACGGGCTGGGAGATCACCAGGACGGCGATCAGCGCCGCGATGATCCTCAGCGGCAGGATGTAGCCGGCCGGTACGAGCCGGTGCGCGTCGTCGTCGACGTCACGCGTCACCGTCGGTCGCGTTGCGTCCACTGGACCGTTCCCCCTCTGACTGTCCGTGCCGGGCGGTCACGTCTTGGACTGCCCGCGCATCATGCCGGTGCACGGACAATACGGGGTCATCGGGGCAGCTGGCGCCCCTGCGGACCTCGTCCGGGCGGACTTTGGGGTACTTCCGTGCCCGGCCGTCCGGACCGGGGTGGGCCGGGCACGCACTGTGAGCGGAAGTGCCGTTCGTGCCGAGGGCTTGGGCGCCCGATCCGCGCGCGCCGCCGAGCACCCACCGACATTCCGTTCCGGCTGCGCCCGGCGCGGGCCGGTTGTCCGGCGTAGCTTGGCGGCATGCGGTACGCGGAGATCGAGACCCGTAAACGGATCAGCCGGATCGGCCTGGGGACCTGGCAGTTCGGCTCCCGGGAGTGGGGCTACGGCAAGGAGTACGACGCGACCGGGATCGTGCGGCGCGCCCTCGAACTCGGCGTGACCCTGTTCGACACCGCGGAGCTGTACGCCTTCGGCCGCAGCGAACGCATCCTCGGCGACGCGCTCGGCGACGAGCGGACCGAGGTGTTCGTGGCGAGCAAGATCTTCCCGATCCTGCCGGTCTCGCCGATCGTGCAGCAACGCGCGGTCGCCTCGGCGGGGCGGCTGGGCATCGCCTGCATCGACCTCTACCAGGTGCACAAACCCAACCCGGTGGTCCGGGACCGCAGCACGATGCGCGGCATGCGGACCCTGCAGAACATCGGGGTCGTCGCCGAGGTCGGTGTGAGCACCTACAGCCTGGCCCGCTGGCAGGCGGCCGAACGGGCGCTCGGCAGCCGGGTGCTGTCCAACCAGGTGGAGTACAGCCTGGCGAAGCTGGGGCCGGAGCGCGAACTGCTGCCCTACGCGCGGTCGGCGGAGCGGCTGGTCATCGCCTACAGCCCGCTGGCGCAGGGTTTCCTGTCCGGACGCTACGACGCGGACAATCCGCCGCCGGGCGCGATCCGCCGGACCAACCCGCTGTTCCTGCCGGAGAACCTGGCACGCGGCGCCACCCTGATCGCCACGTTGCGCGAGGTCGCCGACGCGCACGACGCCACGTGCAGCCAGATCGCGCTGGCGTACCTGCTGCACCATCCGTCGGTGGTGGCCATCCCCGGCGCGTCCAGCGTCGAGCAGATGGAACGCAACGCCGCGGCGGCCGACATCCTGCTCGAGGACCGGGAAGTGACCGCGCTGCGCGACGCCGCCCGTGACTTCCGCCCGCTCACCGGGCTCGCCGCGGCACCGCGGATGGTCGGTCGGCGCCGACGCTGAGGTTTCCCGACGACCGCGGGCACGGCCCATCCCGCGGCGCCGGGTCAGTCCGGCGCCCGGTCCGACACGCGGTCCGGCACGACACGAAGCTCCGGGACGGCGGCGACCAGCCACAAGCGGTCCTCGGCCCGTAGCCGCGCGTCCGTCACCACGGCGTGCAGCCGGTCCAGGCCGCAGACCCGTACCGGCGCCGAGCGCAGCGGCTTGCTCGCGTCGGCGAGCAGTACGACCCGGCCGCCGGCCGCCAGCAGGGCACGCTTGGACTCCGCCTCGAACGGGCTCGCGCAGTACACCCCGTCAGGCGCCAGCGCCGTCGCGGACAGGAAGACCAGGTCGACGCGGAGCGAGCGCAGCGCGCTCGGCGGGCCGGCGGCCGCGAACGACCGGGTCGACTGGTGGTACAGGCCGCCCAGGCCGATCAGCACCAGGTCGTCGCGGTCACCCAGCTCGGCCATGGCGGTCAGGGAATGGGTGACCACGGTGAGGCCGGCCCGGTCGGGCAGCCGCCGGGCCAGTTCGGTCACGGTGGTGCCCGAGTCCAGCCCGACGGTCGTGCCCGGCGTGACATAGCGGCTCGCGGCGGAGCCGATCGCGGCCTTCGCCGCCGGGCTGCTC
>JBAUUM010000429.1:0-5576 GCA_049582705.1 Actinocatenispora sp. | reverse complement strand
GCCAGGAGACGCCGGCGGGCACGTCGTCGTGCCCGACCGGTCGACCGGTACGTGCGGAGGTCGCGGGCCGATGCCCGGCCCGGCCACGCCCCGTCCCCGGCGCCGATCGGGCAACCGCCCGGCCGTTCCGCGCCGGCCCGCCGCGGGTCGCTCCCATCGACTCCGATGAATACCGCACACACCCAGTTTCCCACCGGCGCGACCATCCCGGCGGGGCTCGTCGTGCCGTACGTCAGGGGGGTGACGGCCCGGCGTGGCCGCCCGATGAGTGCCGAGCGTTCATTCGTCCAGAATGGACCACCGGGCCCTTGATCGCATCCGCTGCGGGCCGCCCGTCCGGTTCCCGCACGTTCGTACGGCGCACCGCGGCGCCCGTCGACCCGCCGCACGGGGGGTTTCGTACCGTTCCGGCGGCCACCGTGACCGCGGCCGGGCCGGCGCGACGGGTGGTACATCGACCCCGGACCGTGCGGGGACGGCCGGCCGCCGGGATCGGGGCGCCGAGCGGCGAACCACCCGAGGGTCGGGAGGAGGACGAGCGGCGCATCCGCCCCGGTCGGGTCAGGCCGACGCGGAACGGAGTTCCCGGGCCAGGGCCACCAGTTCGGGCATCCACGGGCCTTCCGAGGACACCAGGCGCTGCGCCTCGTCCGGGTCGGCCACGTGCACGTCGACGACCTGCTCACCGTCGGGGGGATTGGTCGGCGGCCCGTCGACGCGTACGTCCGCGTAGCACCACAGCCAGGCCTTGTCCGGGTGCGGCTGCCACGGCCGGAACGGTTCGGGCCGGTCCGAACGGCAGCGGTGCGCGCCGATCACGTGCAGCGGTCCGGCGAGGCTCGCGCCGGCCTCCTCGCGCAGTTCCCGGACCACGCAGTCGTGCACCGACTCGTGCTCCTCGCGGGTGCCGCCGGGCAGAAACCACACCGGACGGGTGTCCTCGCACACGACGATGCGGTCCCCGACGAAGCCGACCACGTGCACGTTGGTCACCAGTTCGTCGGCCGGTGGAGCCGTCGCGAAGAGCGCGTCCATGTCACCCCAGTCCCACCGCTGTGGCGCGTGCAGCAACGGATACCGGACCGCGTAGTCGAGCTTCTCCCCGTTCACCGGCCCGATGCTAACCAGCCGGTACAACGGAACCCGTCCGTTCCCGACTCCGCGGCACCGTTCCCCGTCGGGACCTGCGTGTGCCGGTGCGTGCCGGTAATTGCCTGGAACGCGGGCGGTGCGGCCACTAGCGTCCGGGCATGATCTACCAGCATCCGCTGGCGTACCTGCTCGGCATCGAGGGCACCGCGTTGCTGCGCGCGTGGGCCGGCGACCACGACAGGGAGTTCGTCGAGGCGCGACTTGCCGAGATCCGGCGGCTGCTCGCCGACGAGACGCTGACGAACCACGACGGTGTGGTCGTCCGTCGCGGCGACACACAGACGGGGTACCGACAGTGGGCGGCGACGTACGACGGCCCGAACGGGCTGTTCGACATCGACGAACCCGTCGTCCACGGGATCCTCGACGACCTGCCCAAGGGTCACGCGCTGGACGCGGCGTGCGGCACCGGAAGGTTCTCGGAGTACCTGGCCGGCCACGGCCACCGGGTCGTCGGCGTGGACAGCTCACCCGACATGCTCGGCCACGCCCGTACCAGGGTGCCGGACGCCGAGTTCCTGGCCGGTGACCTGCACCGGCTGCCGCTGCCCGACGACGCGGTCGACACCGTCGTCTGCGGTCTCGCGCTGAGCCACGTGGCCGCGCTCGGTCCCGTACTGGCCGAGTTCGCCCGGGTACTGCGCCCCGGCGGGCACCTGGTGATCTCCGACGTCCACCACGAACTGGTACTCCGGGGCTCGGTCGTCAAGGCCGTCGGCCCGGACGGCGAACCCGGGCTGGTGGCCACCTACCGGCACACGCCGGGCGACTTCCTGCGCGCCGCGCTGCCCGCCGGCCTGCTGGTACGACGCTGCGAGGAGCCCCGATCGCCCGCGTCGGACGAGCCGCCCGCTCCCGCACCGGAGATCACCGTGGAACCCTGGGACACCTGGCCGTGGTCGCTGCTCGGCCTGCTGCCGGCCGCGTCCCGGTCCGTCTGGGAGATTCCGATGACGATCATCTGGCACTTCCAGCTCGCCGGCTGACGGCCTGCGCGCGCGGCCCGCCGCTCGTACCTCCGGTCCCGCCGGGATCGGACGGCGGCGTCAGACCGATGCGTCGACGCTGGCCTGCTGCCACACCGGTGCGGCCTCACCGTGTGACTCGACGCCGTCGAAGAACGCGTCGACCAGCTCGTCCTGGTCGGCCTCGTCGACACCGTCCAGGTCCATCAGCTTGAGCCGGTACACCGCGAACTCCTGGTCCCCGTCCGCAGGCTGGTACGGCACCGCGATCTCCACCGACCGCCGGACCGGCTCGTACTCGACGGCCGTGACGAGCAGCGCGTCCACCCGCCCGCTCGGCAGATGCAGGTACGTGTCGACCACGGACACGGCCCGCCGGGCACCCGCCTCGTTGAGTGCCACCATCTCCTGCGCCGCCCGCGCGCCGTCACCGACGTCGTCCAGCATGACGCGGTTCACCACCCGCTGACCGTCCTGCTCCTCCTGACACACCAGGGGGATCAGCGTCTCGCCGTCGCTGACGCTCCAGATGCCGTGCGCGGCAATGAACCCGGCCATCCGGGCGGTTTCCAACATGCCGACCAGCGTGCCATCCGGATGCCACCCCGCCGGCCGCCCGCCGCTGCGCTCGTGCAGCGGGACCCGACGGCGATCGGTGACCCTGCACGGTGACGGGCGGGTCCGCTCAGCAGGCGGCAACGACCACGTCGGCCCGAGCCGCCGGGCGCGCCGTCGTCAGGCAGTGGCCCCGCTGCCCGAGGTCGCTCACCGGAACCAAGGGCCGGTCGAAGATCATCACCACCGAGTCCGGATACAACAATGACCAGGCCCGAAGGCCTGGTCAGAGCTGTTTAGCCCGGCGAAGAGCTAAGTGGTCAGGGCCGGGGTCGAACCGGCGACCTTCCGCTTTTCAGGCGGTAGCGTTTCCGCAGGTCAGAAGCCCTATGAGAGGCTTCCGTGCCCCCAGCGTGCCCCAACGGTTCAGGCTGCGCTGATCGTGTCCGTACCGACCGCCGTCGGTTCCGGGACCGGATCGCCGTTGGCTCGAAGCCCGTCGATGTGCAGCCGGATCGCCTCGCGCATCTCCGACAGGCACTCGGCGTAGGTGTCTCCGAGGGCCGCGCAACCGGGCAGATCCGGGCACCAAGCACCAAAGCCGCCATCGGCGGCCCGTTCGATGATCACCGCGTATGCGTTCACTGTCCGTCCCCCATCAGTCCAGCCTGCCTCAGGATGCTCCGCTCCAGCCCCGGCGGCAAGTCTCTGCTCAGCTTGCCAGCGATCGTCACCACTCCGGACTTCGTCGGGTGTTTGTACTGTCGGTGACTTCCCCGCGTCCGCATCAACACCCACCCGTCCGCCTCGATCAACTTCAACGCGTCCCGCACCTTCAACGGCATGCCGCTCGTGTCCTCCCTGGTCAGTTTTTGATCACGATGGAGCGGGGCAACTTCGACGCATCCCCATGGGCAGCGAGGTCCGTCAACGCGGCAGCGATCTCCCGGTCCCTGCCCTCAACCGCGTGCATGTACCGCAGCGCCGCAGCCGAGGAAGCGTGCCCGAGACGCCGCTTCAGATCAGCCAGCGTCGCCCCCGCCGAAGCCGCCAACGTCTGGCCGGTATGACGCATGTCGTGAAAGGTGAACTGCTCCATCCCGACCTTCACCCGCGCCCGCGTAAACGCCTGCCGAATCGCATCCCCACGCATCGGCTGCCCGTTCCGTCCCACGAAGACCCGGTCACGGCCGGCCCACTGCTCCATGTGCTCCACCAGGACCGGCAGCACATGCGGCGGGATGGAGACCGTCCGTTTCCCCGCGTCAGTCTTCGGGTCGTCATCGAACGCTTCGCCGCTCTCCAGCAGCTCCACCCGGTTCTTCCGCACCGTCACCGTGCCCGCCGCCAGGTCCACGAACTCCGTCCGCATGCCGCAGACCTCGCCACGACGCAGACCGCACCAGGCACCCAGCAACACCGCCGCCCGGTAGCGTGGAGTGATCGCCTCGACCAGGGCCGCGACCTGCGCCGGAGTAGCTACCGGCCGTTCCTTTGCCCGATCAGAACCGGCCCCCGGCACGGTGCAGGGGTTCTGCCCGATCGCCCCGTCCCGAAGAGCGCTGTACATCACGGCCCGCAGGAACCGGTACGACTGGCGGATAGAGGTCTTGCCACCCGGCCCCCGCATAGCCCTCGCGTACCACTCCCGGACGACCGGAGTCGTGATCAGCCGAAGCGGCTTGTCCACCAGCGGAGCCAGATGCAACCGGAGGTTCCGCGTGCAGGTCTCTCGCCAGCGCGGACCGATCTTCGGATTGTCCCGCAGGTATGCCCGCGCGTAGTTGCCGAACGTCTCCCGGCCGAGCCCTTCGTTCAGCCACACGCCCCGGCTGATGTCCGTCTCCACGAGCGCAAGCCAGCGGTCCGCCTCACCCTTGGTGCGGAAGGTCTCCGGTGCCGACTGCCGAGAGCCATCCGGTGCCACGAACGACGCCTGATGCCGGCCCGACGGCAGCTTCCGCACCTTCCCGAACCGTCTCCGCGTTGGCGCCATCACGCCGCCCGCCCAGCGCGCCAGGTGACCGTCAACGGCTCGACCGTGCCTTCTCTGATGAACTCTTCCACAGCCGAGGCCGGGATACGCACGTGCCGGCCGAGCCGTACGAACCGGATACGCCGTTCCGCGATTAGCCGACGGGGGAAACGCTCCGTAGTCCCGAACCGGGCCGCCGCCTGATAGACGTCCAACATGTCGTCCTGTGTAGACATGATCTCTCCCCAGATCCGTTACGCCGCTTGGGTTGTCGTTGTCGAAAGCTCCGCGAGCCGTTGTCGGGCTGCGTCGAGTTGTGTCCGCCATTGCTGACGTTCTGCGATCTTGCGGAGGTAGTGCAGGTGTGGCGGTGGGACGTCGGGGTCGGTGCGGGGTGCGAGTTCGTACTCCCAGCGGTTGGCCGCGTCGCCCTGGTCCTCGTCGCCGGCGGTGTGCCCGATGTCGCCGGCCGGGTTGGTGACCGTGTCCGCGGTCGAGGTGTCGCCGGTTGTCGAGAGTTTGAGCAGCGCGGCCACCCACGCCTTCCGGTCGGTGCGGTGGTCGTTGAGGGTCTTGTTCGACCACTGCCGGGACACGAGCACGCGGCGTCCGGTGAAGCCGAGGGTGCGGCGTTGGTGGACCTTGCCCTTGCACCGGCCAGGCTTCGCGGTGGCCTTCGCGTTCTTCGGCTGGATGCCGTACAGGAGCCAGTTGGGGCAGGTCGGGGTGCAGGGCAGGGTGCCCAGCTCCGCCGCGAGCCGTGCCACGTGCTCGTCCTGTGGTCGGGAGTCGGGTGCCACGGCGTCGGTGATGTCTTTGGCGATGTACTTGGTGATGTAGCGGACGGTCTTCTCTGCGTCCTTGGAGCCGCCCCGTACGCCCTTCACGTCCACGGTGCCGAGCCGCACGACGTGGGCGGGTTCGGCGTC
>JBAUUM010000428.1:0-9031 GCA_049582705.1 Actinocatenispora sp. | reverse complement strand
CGGCCCACCGACCGGCCGCGGCGGTCCGACTGCGGGCCGCCGACGGTCCCCGGTCGGCAGAGCGGCGGTCAGCCGAGGCTGGCGAGTTCCTCGGGGGTGAGCCGCAACGCGCCGGCGGCGATGTTCTCCGCGAGGTGGCTCGGGTTTCCGGTCCCGGGAATGGCCAGCACGTGCGGACCCTGGTGCAGCGTCCAGGCGAGCCGCACCTGCTGCGCGGTCGCGCCGTGCGCGGCGGCCACCGCGTGCACGGCGTCGCTGTGCTCGTCCGCCGCGCCCGACTCACGGTTCGCGCCGGCCAGCGCGAAGAACGGTACGAACGCGATGCCGCGCTTCTCGCAGGCCGCCACCAGTTCGTCGTTCTCCCGGCGGTAGTCGACCGAGTAGCTGTTCTGCACGCACACCACCGGGGCGATGTCGGCCGCCTCGTCGAGGTGGTCGACGCGGACGTTCGACAGGCCGAGGTGCCGGATGAGCCCGGCGGTACGCATCTCGGCCAGGGCACCGAAGCTCTCGACGATCGAGTCACGGCCGGGCCGCTTCACGATGCGCAGGTTCACCACGTCGAGGTGGTCGCGGCCGAGCCGGCGCAGGTTCTCCTCGACCTGGGCGCGCAGCGAGGCGGCGTCGGTGGCCTCACCGAAACGCCCGGTCGTCGCGTCGATGCCGACCCCGACCTTCGTGGTGACGACCAGGTCCTCCGGGTACGGGGAGAAGGCGTCGCGGATCAGTTCGGTGGCGTAGCGGGTCGGTCCGGTCCCGACGCCGAGCGTGCCGCCGGGGGAGAGGTAGAACGCGGCGGTGTCGATGTGGTTCACGCCGAGTTCGACGGCCCGGCGCAGGACCCGTACGGCCAGGTCGCGGTCGGGGTTCGCGGTGATACGCATCGAGCCGAAGCCCATGCGGTGGACGGTGCGGTCGCCGAGGGTCCAGCTGCCCGCGGCTGCGGCGGTGATCTGTTCGTCAGGCACTCGGCGACCGTAGTCAACGACGCTGACCTGCGCACTCGGCTGTCCACCCGATACCGGAAACGACCGGTTGCTGCTACTTTTATTACGTTGGCAGGACACCGTGAGCGGCGGTCCGGGCCACCCCGTCGGAGCGGGAGCCGTCCGGCCGCCTCGCCATCTGATCCGCGACCATGAACGCCGGCACCGCGTGACCCCACGGATCTGCCCGGCGGCCGCCGCTCGAAAGTCGCGGCGCGGTGTCTGGAACCTTTTCGCGCCGGCCTCCCTCTAGAACAGTGTCAGGGAGGTGAGGATGGCGAAACTCGAGGGCTTCGAGGAGTTCGTCGGCAGCAGGCTGGCGGCGCTGACCCGGTTGGGCTACCTGCTCACCGGCGATCATCAGCATGCCGAGGACCTGGTACAGACGGCGCTGATGAAGACCGCACGGCACTGGCGGCGGGTGACCGATCCGTCGGCGTACACCCAGCGGGTGATGGTGCGGGAGAACGTGTCGCGGTGGCGGCGTCGGCGTTTCCACGAGCAACCACTGGACAGCGTCAGAGACCCGGCGACCCGGGAGGACACCGCCGAGGAGATGGCACGCCGCGAGTTGTTCATGGTCGCGATGCGTCGGCTGACGCCCCGGCAGCGCGCGGTGATCGCGCTGCGCTACTACGAGGACCTGTCCGAGGCGGACACCGCCGCCGTGCTGGGTTGCGCGGTGGGCACGGTCAAGAGCAGGACACACCACGCGCTGAACCGTCTGCGGGAGCTGTCGCCGGAGTTGCGCGTGCTGACCGGGTCGTACGTCGGATCGGAGGCGTCGTGATGGTGGAGATCCAGGAGTTGGTCCGCGACGCTGTCGAGACGGTCCGGCCGCGTCAGGTGGACGACGTCGTCCGCACGGTGCACCAGGGGCTCCGTCGCGGCAGGCTGATCCGCGCGAACGTTGCCCTGCTGAGTGTTCTCGCCCTGGTCGCGGGAGTGGCGGGAGTCTCGCAGTGGTGGAACGGCGTGATGAACGAGCGGCCGAACGGCCCGCTCATCATCACCGACGGCGCGTTGTCCGCGGGCCCGTTGTCGCACCGGGCGATCTGGGCGGTCGATAGCTACCGTGACGGCCACTACACCCCGATCGTCGCCCTCAGCGACGGCAGCCGGTACACGCTGCCGGGCGAGTTGAGCAGCGGTGTCAACCTGTTCGGCACCGCCCTGTCGCCGTCCGGCCGGTGGATCGCCTACAACCGGGACGACGGTGTCGAGGTGCGCGACCTGTCGTCGAGCACGACGTACCACACGGCGAAGGCCCACAACGGTGGCTATCCCACGGCCTGGTCGGCGAACGAACGGTTCGTGCTGTTGGCCGTGGAGCGCTACCAGGGCTCGTTGGACACCAAGGCCAGCGGGGCGTCGACGACGTCGAGCACGATGGTGCGGCTCGACCTGCGTACCGGGAAGACCGTGTCGGTCGATCCGAGTTCCGTGGTCGGACGAAGCGTCAAGTCCGGCGGCCTGACGCCGGACGGTGACCTGCTGGTCAGCTACGGGGGGGCCACTCCCACCCCGAAGCCGCACAAGCGCCTGCAGCTCACGATCGGCGACGCCCGTTACCGGACGCTGAACCCGGTGACCCACAAGCTCGGCCCGGCGCTGACCATGCCGAAGGCCCAGTTGTGGACGTCCGAGGACAAGGTGCGTATCGACCCGGAGCATCCGAAGCACACGCCGCGGTACGGCTGGGTCGAGGAGGCCGAGGCGCCGATCATCACCAGCGCCGACGGACGGTACGCCGCGACGGTCATGTCCACGAACGCCAACCACACCCCGACGACCGTCACGGTCACCGACCTGTCGAAGGGCTCGTCGAAGACGGTCGACATCACGGCGCTGCTGGGGCACAGGGCACACAGCCACGTGTTCGACTGGCGCCCGGTCGCCTTCCACGGTTCGTCCATCACCATGCTGGGAAGCACCGGTCGCAACGCCTTCGTCAGCCAGCTCACCGTGGATCTGGCGAAGAAGCAGGTGACGACGCTGCGGGGGGTGCACTACCCGGAGAACAGCCTGGTCGCGGCCAGGGATCTGATGGGTCGTTGACCCGACGGGGGCATGCCGGGCGATGGGCCGCCGTCCGGCATGCCCCCGTCACAACCGGCGCGGTGGCTCCCGCCTCACTTCTTGGCGCGGCCGCCGCTGAGCCCTGTCGTCGACGTTGTGGTCAGGGCTCGGCGTCGATGTAGGCCTCGCCGACCGGTGTGGTCGTCGCGGCACCACCGGTCGCGGTGGCGAGCCACTCGTGGAAGCCGGCCACCTCGCCGGCCGACACGGCGACCTCGATGCGTACCCCGTCCGCCTGGTACGTCACGTCCCGGACGCTGACGCCCGTGGAGCGCAGACCGTTCTCCAGCGCGCCCGCGTGGCGGTGGTCGACGGCGACGGCCAGTACCGAGACCTGGCGTCGGAGCACCACGCCGACCTGGTCCAGCGCGCCCGTGACGGCCCCGCCGTACGCCCGGACCAGGCCGCCGGCGCCGAGCAGTACGCCGCCGAAGTACCGGGTGACCACGGCGACGGTGTCGCGCAGTTCGCGCCGGCGCAGCACCTCCAGCATGGGCGCGCCGGCGGTACCGGCGGGTTCGCCGTCGTCGTTGGAGCGTTCCTGCGGCTGCGGGTGGCCGACGACGTACGCCGTGCAGTGGTGCCGCGCGTCCCAGTGCCGCCTGCGGACCTGGTCGATGAACGCGCGGGCCTCCGCCTCGTCGGCGACCCGTGCCAGCTGGCACAGGAACCGGGACCGCTTGACCTCGATCTCGTGACTGCCGCCGCGCCGGATGGTCAGGTACGAGTGGTCGCTGCCGGTCACAGATGCCCTCCGCCGCACGGCCGTCGGTTGCCGAGGTCAGTCTGCGGGATCGGTCCGGGGCGCCCGGTGCCGGCCGGCCCGACCCGGCCGCCCCCGGCTCGACACGGCCAGCTGATCCCGGCGTGCGGGCCGGCGGCATCTCGCCGACCGGCCCAGCCGGGCGGCCGCGACGCCCGGGACCGTCGTCGTCGGGTCGGCGAGGACCTCAATGTACAGAGATTGAGAAAATTAAGATCAACATCTTGAAAGTTAAACCCACCGCGAGTACAACTTTAGATATGGCAGAACAGGCACTGGACTGGCAGGAACTCACCAACCTGACCCGGGGCCAGCCGTTCGTCGTCGAGCGGGTGCGCCTGGCAGGCGGCAGCGTCGCGATCGAGGGCGAGTTCGAGCCACCGCAACTGGCTCAGCTGAACGTCGAGGACCAGGTCTTCGTCACGGCGTTCGTGCGGTGCCACGGTTCCATCAAGGAGATGGAGCGGATCTTCGGGGTGAGCTACCCGACGATCAAGTCACGACTCAACCGGATCACGCAGATGCTCGACTTCGTCGAGACCGATCCGGCGCCGTCGCGGGTCGACATCATCGATCGGTTGCGCCGCGGTGAGATCACCGCCAAGCAAGCACTGTCCGAACTGGAGGGTCGCATGTGATGCCGCAGTTGTTGACCGTACGGGTCAAACGCCCGGACCGTCGTCGCCCCGTCCGGATCTGGGTCCCGATACTCCCCCTGGTGCTCGTGTTCTCGCCGATCCTGGTCCTGGCCGTGCTCGCAGCGGTCGTGGCCTGCGTCGTGTACCGCATCAGTGTGCTGCGGGCGCTCGTCACCAGTTGGCGTGTCGTCTCCGCGTTGCCCGGCACCCGGTTCGACATCGAGCAGGACCGTACGGCCGTGCTCGTAGCCATCCGATAGGAGAGTCTCCGATGAACGAACAACGCAAGGACATCCTCGACATGCTCGCCGAGGGCAAGGTCACCGCGGAGGAGGCGGAGCAGCTCATCGCCGCACTCGAACGGGACCAGCCGCCGGCGGTGTCGAGTCCGGACACCCCGCCGAAGGGCAAGCTGAAGTACCTGCGGGTGGTCGTGGACTCGGTCGAGAACGGCGAGCCCGGACGGGTCAACGTGCGGGTGCCGCTGCAGCTGCTGCGGGCCGGCGTGCGCCTGGCTGCCCTGATCCCGCCGCAGGCCCTGGGCCAGGCCAACGCCGAGCTGAGCAAGTCGGGCGTGCCGTTCGACCTGACCCAGCTCAAGCCCGAACAGCTCGAGGCGCTCGTGGAGCACCTCGACGAGATGACCGTGGAGGTCGACCAGCCCGATGCCAAGGTGCGTGTCTTCTGCGAGTAGGCGCCGTCCGGTTGGACGGGCCCTCGAGAGGGTGCTGGAACACCCTCCCGAGGCCGCGCCCGCTACAGCAGAGCACGGTTGAAGTGCCAACGTGAAGTCTAGCCGCTCGGCGGCGCGTGTCGGAGGGGTCACTCGGACGGGTGGCCCCTCCGCCCGTTCCGGCGTCCACAGTGGTCAATGAGAGTCCAGGGAAGCTCGGCCCGTGACGAGGTCCCGGGGCGAACGGGAGAAACCTGCCACCAGCGGCATCCGTCATGGAAACCGACCGGCGCCACCGAGCGCGGTGGTTCACCGGTCTGCCGGGAGGGCGAGCGTCTCGCTGTGCCACGAGTCGAAGGTCGGGCGCGGGCGGCCGGGAAGGTCGGTACGGCCGGTGGCCCACAACAGGGTGGGCCAACGCTCGGTGTCGCCCGGCGCCTCCGGGAAGAGCCGGGCAAGGGCCCGATCGCACAGATCGGCGGGAGGCGCCCAGCGGAGGTCGAGGCCGGCGGCGACGTCGTGGGTGTGCACCAGGGTTTCCACCACGCCCATCGCGGCGAAGCCCTCGGGGTCCGACACACCGTACGAGTGGAAGGCGCGGGCCTGCGGAGGCACGGTACGGACCACGGCGGCGAGCATGCCGCCGGCGGCCTCCAGTACGAGCAGTAGACCGGCTGGGCCGGCGTCGGGATCGGTGCGCACGGCGTTCGGCGGTGCCCCCGGACGGTCGCGGTACCAGCGCAGCGGGACGAAGTCATCCACCGGTGGCCGGGCCGGTGCGAGCTGGGCGGCGTAGCCGAAGAGGCTGTCGGCAGCGTGTTCGAGCGTCTCCCAGCAGTCCCATTCCATGTCCCCGGCCGGGACATGCCAGTGCTCGGTGACGGCGTCCATGAGCATGGCGACGGCCAGCCGTACGGCCAGTTCGACGTCGTCGGCCGTGACGGGCGGTCGGAACGTCACGGCGGACGGCTCGCGCGATGCCGGCTGGATCTCATGGTGCGTTCCGTGCTGCTGCGACATGGGCCGACCCTAGCCGGCATGCCCGAGCGCTGCGCCGTGCGGAGCCCTACAGTTCTTTGGAGAGCGAACGCCCGTCGGCCTGCCGGGATCACTCGGGGACGGCGCCCGCTGCGATGAGTAGGTCGGCGGTTTCGTTGTGGGGCCCGGCGTCGTTGGCCCAGGCCAGCGGAGTTCGGCCGGTGCCGTGGTCTTCGCGCAGCTGCGGATCTGCGCCGTGCGACAACAGTTCTCGTACCGTTTCGGTGTGCCCCCAGCATGCGGCGGCGCACAACGGTGTTCCCTCGGAGCCGGATCCGCTGCTCTCGTTGTCGGGGGCGGCCCCGGCTTCCAGGAGCAGGCGGGCAATGCCCGCGTGGCCGCTCACGGACGCCAGGTACAGGGGTGTTGCGCCCTCGCCGGTGCCTCGCTCCGGGTCGGCTCCGGACCGTAGGGCTGCCCTGACACGGCCTGTGTCACCGCTCAGGATCGCATCGATCAGGCGATGCGTGAGCTTCTTCTGCTGCCGCCGGTTCATGGGAGTCGATGGTAGTGACCGGACACCACTGACTCTGCCTGGTGCGGCCGACCCGAGCGACCGCCCTGACCCGGCGCCGTACGAGCTGCCGTTCCGCCGGCACCCGTGCCGTCCCGTGGCCTGCGCCGTCGTTGTGTTTCCGTGAAGGAAACGCTAGAGTTGCCTACATGGAAACTCCTAAGATCACCGTGCAGGATGCGGCCGCGTCGCTGGCTGCCGTGAAGGACAGTCGTCGGCGGGCCCGGCGGGCGGGCTATCCGGTGTGGTTCTGGCTGGCCACCGGCGTCGGACTGGCGGCCATACCGCTGTGGATCGGCAAGGACTGGCTCCCCGGCCGCTGGGAGTCGGTGATCTCGCTGGTCTCCGTGGCGGTACTGATCGGGGCGGCGCTCGCGGTGAGCGTGCCGGGAGTTCGGCGGGTACGCGAAACCGGCCGTCCGAGAGGCGCGCGGTGGCGTGAAACGCTACGGGCTGCCTGGCCGCTCCTGCCGGTAGCGGCCGTGATGCTGGCCGGTGGAGTGACCTGGACGAACGGGTTGTGGGCCGCCCCGCTGGCGCCGCTGGTCACGGCCGTCGCGGTCTTCGTCGTCTGGGTAGGGTGCGGGCTGGCCAGCACAACGTTCTCCGCGCGCTGATGAGCGCCCGAGCCGACCGGGAAGCCGAGCAGAGCGAACTCGGTGGGTTCAACATGACCATTCACGCGCCGATCCGGTTACGCCTGTGCGCCAGCCTGGAGGCGGTGGGGGAGGTGGAGTTCTCCCGAATGCGGGAGCTGCTCGGCATCAGCAAGTCCGCGCTGTCCAAGCACGTGGCCACGCTGACCGAGGAGGGCTACGTCGAGCAGCGCCGCGGGGTGCGGGACTCCCGCCAGCGGGTCTGGCTGTGCCTGACACCGGACGGGCACACGGCCTACCGCGACCACGTCGCCGCGCTCCGGGCGATCCTCGAACAGCAGTAGGCGACCCGCCGCACGTCACTCTCGTGCCGGGCGGTACCGCACACCGCCATCTGTCAGAGTGACCCGCGCGACCGATGTCGGCCGGTGTCGGCGCGGTGAGGTCAGTCGCCGGTGTTGCGACGCTGCCGCTTGAGTTCGCTGCGCTGCCGCTTGCTGGACAGGCGGCGGGCGACCGCGCCGCGTGACGGCCGGGTGGCCCGGCGTGGCTTCGGGGGCGGTGCGATCGCCTCCCGGACCAGGGCCGCGAGCCGTTCGGCGGCGGCCCGGCGGTTGTCCAGCTGGGCCCGGTGCTCGGAGGCGGTGATGGTGACCGCCCCGTCGACGAGCCGGGAGTCGAGGCGGTCCAGCGCCCGTTCCTTCAGCGCCGGTGGCAGTGCCCGCGAGGTGCCCGGGCTCCAGGACAGCTCGACCCGCGAGTCGGCGGTGTTGACCGACTGGCCGCCCGGTCCGCCGGAGCGGGAGAAACGCCAGCGCAGCTCGGTCGCGGGGATCGCGATCGAGCCGTTCACGGGCAGCGGGCTGGTCATGGCTCCCACTGTACGGGCGGAGCCACCGAGCCCGCGACGCCAATTCGGGCGCCCGCGGACAGAGCCACCGCCCGCCCCGTACCACCCCCGCTCTGCCAGTACCGCCGCCGCTCGCCCTCTTCTGTGCAGCGACACACCGATTGAAACGGCGTGTCGCTGCACAGAGTGGGTGGGGGCTTCGTTGTGTGCAGCGACGCGCCGATTGGCTCGGCGTGTTGCTGCACAGAAGGGGGAGGGGCGGGGGCCGGCGGTGCGACGGCAGACGGATCGGTCAGGGATCGAAGCGGTCCGGGGCGAACATGTCCACCGGAAGGCTGGTGCGTCCCGTGGTGGCGAGTTCCGCGGCGATCTCGCCGACGGCGGAGGCGAACTTGAAGCCGTGCCCGGAGAAGCCGCCGAGCAGGGTGAGGCCGGGCAGGTCGGGTCGACCGCCGATCAGGAAGTGCTCGTCCGGGGTGACCGTGTACATGCAGGAGACCAGGTCGACGGGCTGCGGATCGAGGCCCGGCAGAGTGTCGGCCACCACCTCGGCCAGCGCGGCGGCGTCGGCCGCGTCGCCCGGCCGGGGACGCTCGTCGGGGTCCACGGTCTCGGTGAGCGACGGGCCGGCGTGCAGCGCGACCTTGACGGTGCCCCGGTCCAGAGCCGGGCAGCCGTACCAGGTGCGCAGCCCGGAGCGGTCGTTGCGCAGGAAGACCGGGAAACGCGCCGTGCCGTACTCGTCGGGCCGGTGTGGCCGGAACCAGCCCATCACCCGCCGGGTGACGGTGCAGTGCCGCGCGAGCGCGGGCGCCAGGCGGGGCAGCCACGCGCCGGCGGCCACGACGACGTGCCGGGCGGTGATCTCCCGCCCGTCGCAGACGACCACCGGCC
>JBAUUM010000427.1:0-2198 GCA_049582705.1 Actinocatenispora sp. | reverse complement strand
ACGGACCACGCGGCGGTGCCGCGACTGCGGCGGTGCGGTGACGCGGGATCCCACGCGGTGCCGCGCCGAGCACCGCGACCACGCCACGGAGCGGGATCAGCTGCGCGAGCTACGACCGCGGGCCCGGCCGCGCTCCTGCGCCGACAGCACCACCTTGCGTAGCCGCACCGTCTCGGGCGTGACCTCGACGCACTCGTCGCCACGGCAGAACTCCAGCGCCTGCTCCAGCGACAGCTTGCGCGGCGGCACCAGTCGTTCGAGCTCGTCCCCGGTGGAGGAGCGCATGTTGGTGAGCTTCTTCTCCTTGGTGATGTTGACGTCCATGTCGTCGGACCGGGAGTTCTCTCCGACGATCATGCCCTCGTACACCTCGGTGGTCGGCTCGACGAACAGCGTGCCGCGCTCCTGCAGGTTGTGCATCGCGAACGGTACGGCGACGCCGGCCCGGTCGGCGACCAGCGAACCGCTCGGCCGGGTGCGCAGCTCGCCGAACCACGGCTCGTACGACTCGAACACGTGGTGCGCGATGCCGGTGCCGCGGGTCTCGGTGAGGAACTCCGTACGGAAGCCGATCAGGCCGCGCGACGGCACGATCCACTCCATCCGGATCCACCCGGTGCCGTGGTTGACCAGGTTCTCCATCCGCCCGCGGCGCAGGTTCAGCAGCTGGGTGATGGTGCCGAGGTACTCCTCCGGGGAGTCCACGGTCAGCCGCTCGGTCGGCTCGTGCACCTTGCCGTCGATGGTGCGGGTGACCACCTGCGGCTTGCCCACGGTCAGCTCGTAGCCCTCCCGGCGCATGATCTCCACCAGGATGGCCAGCGCGAGCTCGCCACGGCCCTGCACCTCCCACGCGTCGGGCCGCTCGGTGGGCAGCACGCGCAGCGAGACGTTGCCGACCAGCTCCCGCTCCAGGCGGTCCTTGACCAGCCGCGCGGTGACCTTGGACCCCTTGACCCGGCCGACCAGCGGCGAGGTGTTGGTGCCGATCACCATCGAGATGGCGGGCTCGTCCACGGTGATCAGCGGCAGCGGCCGCGGGTCCTCGATGTCGGCCAGGGTGTCGCCGATCATGATCTCGGAGATGCCGGCGATCGCGATGATGTCGCCGGGCCCGGCCGACTCGGCGGGCTTGCGTTCCAGCGCCTCGGTCATCATCAGCTCGGAGATGCGGACCCGTTCCGTGGTGCCGTCGTGCCGGCACCAGGCGACCGTTTCGCCCTTGCGGATGTTCCCCTCGTGCACCCGGCACAGCGCGATCCGGCCCAGGAACGGCGAGGCGTCCAGGTTGGTGACGTGCGCCTGCAGCGGCGAGCCCTCGGTGTACGAGGGGGCCGGGATGGTCTCCAGGATCGTCCGGAACAGCGGCTCCAGGTTGGCCGAGTCGGGCTGCCCACCGTCCGCGGGTCGCTCCAGGCTGGCCCGGCCGGACCGGGCGGAGGCGTACACGACCGGGAAGTCGATCTGGTCCTCGGTGGCGTCCAGGTCGAAGAACAGCTCGTACGTGGCGTCCAGCACCTCGGCGATGCGGGAGTCGGAGCGGTCCACCTTGTTGATGACCAGCACCACGGGCAGCTTGGCGGTCAGCGCCTTGCGCAGCACGAACCGGGTCTGCGGCAGCGGGCCCTCGCTGGCGTCCACCAGCAGTACGACACCGTCCACCATGGACAGGCCGCGTTCCACCTCGCCGCCGAAGTCGGCGTGGCCCGGGGTGTCGATGATGTTGATGGTGACCGGGTCCCCACCGTCCGGTGGGTTGTAGTGCACGGCGGTGTTCTTCGCCAGGATCGTGATGCCCTTTTCCCGTTCGAGGTCCATCGAGTCCATGACCCGGTCCTCGGCCTCGTGGGCGGACAGGTGCGCGCCGAACGCGCCGGACTGTCGGAGCATGGCGTCGACGAGGGTCGTCTTGCCGTGGTCGACGTGCGCGATGATCGCGACATTGCGGAGGTCGGAGCGAACTGCCATGCCACCATCCTCCCGTGCGCAATTTCCGCCGCGCGCGGCGGGGACCCGCTGTGACGCCCGTCCCAGCGGTCGACGCGGATGTGGCGCCGCCCGGCAGCCCGTTCTGCGCAGAGAGTCACGTTTCGTCGGGCGGTCCGCCGCCCCGGCCGGGGGTCAGGCGGGGCAGCGGGCGGGTCGGTGGCCCGCAGTCGGGTCCACCCGCAGCAGCGCCATCCGCTGCGGCCCGCAGG
>JBAUUM010000426.1:0-5998 GCA_049582705.1 Actinocatenispora sp. | reverse complement strand
TGGACACCGCGCTGCGCTCCGGCGACCGGGCCGCTGCGCGCCGGGCCTGGCTGCCCGCCCACCTCGACTACGAGCGGCTGGGCGCCGCGTACGGCACCTTCGGCGACGTGGCCGACGCCATTGACGGACTGCCCGCCGGGCTGCCCGACGGGGTCCGGGACGCCGACTTCACCGGGTTCCACCGCATCGAGTACGGCCTGTGGCACGACGAGTCCACCCGCGCGCTGGCGCGACACTCGGGCCGGCTGGTGTCCGACACCCGTGCGCTGGTGGCCGAGTTCGGGCGGGAACGCATCGATCCCAACGACCTGTCGCTGCGGGCCCACGAGATCATGGAACAGTCCCTGGAGTTCGAACTCACCGGCCGCTCCGACCAGGGCAGCGGCACCTCGCTGGCCACCGCGCGGGCGAACCTGGACGGCACCCGCGCGGTGCTGGACGCGCTGCGTCCGGTGCTACGGGGCCGCTACCGTGACCTGCCCACCGTGGACCGCTGGCTGGACCGGGTCCAGGACCAGCTGGACGCGGCGCACCGGAACGGCCGGTGGACGGCGGTCACCTCGCTGAGCCGCGCCGAGCGGGAACGACTCAACGGTGCGGTCGGTGAACTGCTGGAGCGGCTGGCGCCGGTCGCCGCGATCGCTGAGGTACGGAGGTCCCGGTGACCGGAGCATCCGAGGACGGTGGCCGGCGGCTGGGCCGTCGTGACCTGCTGACCGCCGCGCTGAGTGCCGGGGTCGGTGGCGCGGCCACCGCGGGCGGCTTCCTGGCGGCCGGTCAGCACACCGGGGACCGGGCGGCGCCCGCGCCGCGGCCGGTGTCCTTCCACGGCACGCACCAGGCGGGGATCACGGACCCGGCACCGGCGCGCAGCACGCTGGTGTCGTTCGACGTACTCGCCGCGGACCGGGACGAGCTGCGGGACCTGCTGCGCGCCCTGACCGACCGGGCACGGTGGCTGACCGCCGGCGGCACCCCGACCGATCCCGGCATCGAGGGACCGCCGGCCGACTCCGGCATGCTCGGCCCCCGGGTACCGACCGGCCCGACCACCGTGACCGTGGGCGTCGGCGCCTCGCTGTTCGACGACCGGTACGGGCTGGCCGACCGCCGGCCGGCGGACCTGCGCACGATGGCCGCGTTCCCCAACGACGAACTCGACGAGGCGTGGTGCCACGGGGATCTGAGCGTGCACATCTGCGCGCCGGACACCGACACGGTCATCCACGCGCTGCGTGACCTGACCCGGCACACCCGGGGGGCGATGCAGATCCGGTGGCGCATCGACGGCTTCCTCTCCCCACCGCGCCCTTCCGGTACGCCCCGCAACCTGATGGGGTTCAAGGACGGCACGGCGAACCTGGACACCACCGACCGCGACGAGATGCGCGACCTGGTCTGGGGACGCGGTCCGCACGGACCACAGTGGACGGTGGGCGGCACGTACCAGGTGGCCCGACTGATCAGGATGCGGCTGGAGTTCTGGGACCGGATCTCGCTGTCGGAGCAGGAGAACATCTTCGGCCGGCGGCGGGACTCCGGTGCTCCGATGGACGGCGCCGCCGAACACGACCGGCCGCACTACCCGACGGACCCGATCGGCACGGCCACGCCGCTGACCTCCCACATCCGGCGTGCCAACCCGCGTACCCCGGCCTCCGCGTCGTCCCGGCTGCTGCGTCGGCCGTACAACTACGACCGCGGGGTCGACAGTGTGGGCGATCTGGACATGGGGCTGATCTTCCTCTGCTACCAGCGGAGCATCACCCACCAGTTCGCGGCGGTACAGAAGCGGCTGGCGGACGAACCGTTGGTCGACTACATCGCGCCGTTCGGCGGCGGGTACTTCTTCGTACTGCCCGGCGTTCGGGACGACGCGGACCATTACGGTCGCGGGCTGTTCAGCTGAGATCGTCGGCGCGGACTACTGCTTGGCCGCGCTGAGCGGTACCGGCAACGCCACCCGCGCCCGGTGCCGTTCGACCGCGAGACCGGCCACGATCACCCCCGCCGAGGCGGCCAACGTGACGATGAGCCCCGGCACCCCGGTCACCACGGCGGCGACGACGGCGGCGACGAGCAGCACGCCGAGGTGCAGGGACTGGTCGACCAGGTACGGCCCCTCCGCCCAGTCGTGCGCCCCCTTGGCGGCCAGGAACCAGCGGACCACCCACCGTCGGTCGATGACCGCGTGGGTGGACGCCGACACCGCGAGCGCGGCGAGGACGCCGACCAGGTGCAGCGGCGCGACCAGCGCGACCAGCGCGAGGCACGCGGTCTGCACGGCGGTGTAGACCGCGACGTGCTGCACGGCCCAGGACCAGCCCTGCCAGGGGCGTGCGCCACGGGCAAGTTCCGCGGGGCTCGGCGCACTCTTGCCGGCGGCCGCCGCGGTGCTCTGGAAGGGGTGGTCGCCCAGATGATGCCCGGCGAACAACCCCACGTACGTGATCGCCGCCACGGCTGCGGTCTCGACAGTCGGCATGTCCGTGCTGCTCCTTCCCGTGGGTCGGCCCTGACCCGGCTGGGTGCCGGGGCGGACACAGCAACGGCCCGCCTCACCTAAATGGTGCGGCGGGCCGCGCGGATTTGGTGTCCCTAGCTGGACAGATCCCCGGTGTGCTTCATCACGGAACGTGTTGTCGCGCTCACATCGTCCCGAGCTGATGTCCACCTACGGTGGTGTTGACCAGTGTGGACAACGCTGTGTGAGTTCAGATTGACCGAGGTCGTTGCCTACTGAACGTGATCATGGCGGGGTGCTGCTGTCGTATGTCCGACCGAGCGACTGTCCACTGTGCATGCCGAGCACGCACAGTGGACAGTCGTGTGATCAGGACGCCTCGGCCAGCGAGGGCCGACGCTTGTCACCGAACTGCTCGGTCTCGGTCGAGCCGGCCAGCGCCGTGGTCGACGACTCCGGCGAGATCGCGGTGCTGACCAGATCGAAGTACCCGGTGCCGACCTCGCGCTGGTGCCGGGTGGCCGTGTAGCCCTCGGACTCGGCGGCGAACTCCGCCTCCTGCAGTCGCACGTACGCGCTCATGCCCTCCTCGCTGTACCCGCGCGCCAGATCGAACATGCTCTGGTTCAGCGCGTGGAAGCCCGCCAGGGTGATGAACTGGAACGCGTACCCCATGCCGGCCAGTTCGCGCTGGAACCGGGCGATGGTCGCGTCGTCCAGGTGCCGCTTCCAGTTGAACGACGGGGAGCAGTTGTACGCCAGCATCTTGTCCGGGTACTGGCGCTTGATCGCCTCCGCGAACGCCCGCGCCACCCCCAGGTCCGGTGTGGAGGTCTCCATCCACAGCAGGTCCGAGTACGGCGCGTAGGCCAGCCCGCGGGCGATGCAGGAGTCCAGCCCGTTGTTGACCTTGTAGAAGCCCTCGGCGGTGCGCTCCCCGGTCAGGAACTGCTGGTCACGCTCGTCCACATCGGAGGTGACCAGGGTCGCGGACTGCGCGTCGGTGCGCGCCACCACGATGGTCGGCACGCCCGACACGTCGGCGGCCAGCCGCGCGGCGTTCAGGGTGCGGATGTGCTGCGAGGTCGGCACGAGCACCTTGCCGCCCAGATGTCCGCACTTCTTCTCGGAGGCCAACTGGTCCTCGAAGTGCACACCCGAGGCTCCCGCGGCGATCATCGCCCGCATGAGCTCGAACGCGTTCAGCGGTCCGCCGAACCCGGCCTCGGCGTCGGCCACGATCGGCGCGAGCCACTCGATCTCCTGGTCCGTACCGGACTCGCCGCCGTCGTGCCGTTCCGCCCAGCTGATCTGGTCCGCCCGCAGGAGGGCGTTGTTGATCCGCCGGACCACGTTCGGCACCGAGTTGACCGGGTAGAGGCTCTGGTCCGGGTACGTCTGCCCGGCCTGGTTGGCATCGGCCGCAACCTGCCATCCGGACAGGTAGATCGCCTTCAGGCCGGCGCGGACCATCTGCACGGCCTGGCCGCCGGTCAGCGCGCCGAGAGCCGGGACGAACCGCTCACCACGCAGCATCCGCCACAGGCGGCGTGCGCCGAGTCGGGCCAGGGTGTGCTCCTCCTGCACCGATCCGCACAGCCGGACGACGTCGTCGGCGCTGTAGTCGCGCGTCACGCCGTACCAACGCGGGTCACTCTGCCAGTGACGGCGCAACTGGTCGGCCTTGTTGCGGGCGGTGGCGGAGGGTGTGGAGCCGCCGTTTTCGGTGCTGTGCGAGCTGGTGCTGGTCGACATGGCTACTGCCTCCCTCGTGCCGGCAGCGGCACGGTTGGTTCTGCTGGTACGACCGAGTGTGTTGGCAATGCGGGCCAAAAGGCATAGCTTCCAGCAGAGAAGAACCGCAGAAATTCAAGTAGGCTGTAAAGATGGCGAAGTTAGCTGCGAAAGAAAATCAGAAGTTTGCTGCTGATCTGGATCTTCCAACCTTCGGGCAGCGCCTACGACACCTGCGCAACCAGGCCGGGTTGACCCTCGCCGAACTCGGCAAGCGGGTCGGCCGGGCGCCGTCGCAGCTGTCCATGCTGGAGAACGGACGCATCGAACCGAGACTGTCACTGCTCAGCGCGCTCGCCACCGAACTCGGCGTCGGCCTCGACGACCTGCTCTCCCAACAGCCACCCACCCGGCGCGCGCAGCTCGAACTCACCCTCGACGCCGCCCAGCGCGACCCCGTCTACGCGCAGCTCGGCCTGTCGCCGCTGCGGATCGGCAAGCGGGTGCCCAGCGAGGTGCTCGAACACCTCGTCCGGCTCTACACCGAACTCAAACGCCGCGACGCCCGGCCGACCGGCACTCCCGAAGAGGCCCGGATCGCCAACGCCGAGCTGCGCTCGGAGATGCGCGAACGCGGCAACTACTTCGCCGGCATCGAACGGCTCGCCGGGCAGGCACTCGAAGCCGTCGGCTACCCGGGCGGCGCCGTGTCCGAGGGTCTGCTGCTCGCGCTGGTCGCACACACCGGCTTCACCCTGCGCTACGTCGCCGACCTGCCCCGGTCCGTGCGTTCGGTGACCGACCTGCGGCACCGACGCATCTACCTGGCCCGCGCCTCGTTCGGTATGCACACCCCGCGCACCGTGCTGCTGCAGACACTCGGGCACTTCCTGCTCGGCCACGACCAGCCCCGCGACTTCGCCGACTTCCTCCGCCAGCGGGTCGAGGCCAACTACTTCGCCGCCGCCGTGCTGGTGCCGGAACGCTCCGCGGCGGCGTTCCTCAACCAGGCCAAGGAATCCCGCGACCTGTCCGTCGAGGACCTGCGCGACGTGTTCGCCGTGTCCTACGAGATGGCCGCGCACCGGTTCACCAACCTGGCCACCCAGCACCTCGACCTGCGCTGCCACTTCACCAAGAACGACGAGTCCGGCGTCATCTACAAGGCCTACGCCAACGACGGTCTGGTCTTCCCGACGGACGCCACCGGTGCCATCGAGGGCCAGCGGATGTGCCGGTACTGGAGCGGCCGGCAGGTCTTCACCGCACCCGACCGGTACTCGATCCACTACCAGTACACCGACAAGCCGAACGGCACGCACTGGTGCGCCGCGTACGTGGACCCCAGCCGGGAACGCAACTTCGCCATCACGCTCGGCGTCCAGTACGAGGACTCCCGCTGGTTCCGTGGCCGCGAGACGACCAACACGGCCAAGTCCGCCTGCCCGGACGGGGAATGCTGCCGCCGCCCACCCGCCGACCTGTCCCGCCGCTGGGGCCAGATGGCCTGGCCGTCGGCCCGCGCGCACTCCCACGTGCTCGCAGCCCTGCCACCCGGCACGTTCCCCGGCGTCGACGAGACCGACGTCTACACCTTCCTCGACCGCCACTCCGACTGACGCCCGGCACGTCCAGCACAACGCTGGCGGCGTTCTCGGTCGCTTGCCTACCTACTTCGTAGGCGGCGCTCCCTGCGGCCTTGCCAGCCTTGCGCTGGACGTGCCGGGCCGGATCGGGTGGCCGGTCGCTGGTCGAGTCAACAGCGTCGGGTGGGCGGGTCAGGCGTGGGGGAGACGGGCG
>JBAUUM010000425.1:0-3052 GCA_049582705.1 Actinocatenispora sp. | reverse complement strand
CGGCGCGGCGTCGGGGTCGGCCGGGTCCACGGGCGTGCCGGCGGGCCACACGGTCACCAGGCGGTCCCGCAACCGGGTGGGGCCGGACAGCGGGGCCAGCATCACCGGACGCAGCGCGGGCTCGGCGGCGAACCGCACCCGGGCGGTCAGCCGCTCCTCGTCCATGCCGACGGGATGCGCCTTCACCACCACGTCGCCGAGCCGCAGGACGAGACCGTCCGCACGGTCGGACAACACTCGGGACACGCCGTCGGTCGACGCGCTCGCACGCGCGATCGCGGTCAGCTCGTCGACCAGCGCAGGCATCACCTCAGTGAACCAGCCCGCCGCCACCCCCGGCCGCGCCGAGACACCCGGGGCCGGCCTCACCACCTCGGCCGCGCCGACGCGCCCGGACCGGGCCCCGCCCTCAGCCGCGCCGAGGCAGCTGGGCCGGTCCTACCGGACGTCCCAGACCGGTTCCGGGGTCTCGGTGACCGCACCGTCGTTGCCGAACAGCAGGAACCGGTCGAAGCCCCGGCTGAACCATCGGTCGTGGGTCACCGCGACCACCGTGCCGGCGAACGACCGCAGGCCCTCCTCCAGCGCCTCGGCGCTGGCCAGGTCGAGGTTGTCGGTCGGCTCGTCGAGCAGCAGCAGGGTCGCCCCGGACAGCTCCAGCATCAGCACCAGGAACCGGGCCTGCTGCCCGCCGGACAGGGTGGCGAAATCCTGCTCGGCCTGCTGGGACAGCTCGTACCGGTTCAGCGCCTTCATCGCCTGTGACTGGTCCAGGCCGGCACGGTGCTCGTCCCCGCGCCACAGGATCTCGCGCAGCGTCCGCCCGTACAGCTCGGGCCGGTCGTGGGTCTGGGAGAAGTGGCCGGGGCGTACCCGGGCGCCGAGCCGGGCGACGCCGTCATGCCCCACCGGGGTCAGCGCCCGGCCGTCCACCGGCCGTGCGTCCCCGTCCGGGTCGGTACCGCCCAGCGCCAGCAGCCGCAGGAAGTGCGACTTGCCGGTGCCGTTCGCGCCGAGTACGGCCACCCGGTCGCCGTACCAGACCTCCAGGTCGAACCCGTCGGTCAGGCCGTGCAGGGCCAGGCCCTCGCAGATCACCGACCGCTTGCCGGTACGGCCACCGCGCAGCTGCATCCGGATGTCCTGGTCGCGCGGCGGCAGTGGCGGCGGACCGGCCTCCTCGAACTTCGCCAGGCGGGTCTTCGCAGCCTGCAGCCGGCTCGCCATGTCCGAGTTGTACTTGGCCTTCTCCCGGTACATGATGACCAGCTGCTTGATCTTGGCGTGCTCCTCGTCCCAGCGGCGGCGCAGCTCCTCCAGCCGCTCGTGCCGGTCCGCGCGGGCCCGGTGCCAGCTGGCGAAGCCGCCGCCGTGCGTCCAGCAGCCGCCACTCTCCAGCGCGACGATCCGGTCCGCCGTGTTCGCGAGCAGCTCCCGGTCGTGGCTGACGTACAACACGCTCTTGGCCGACTCGGTGAGCCGGGCCTCCAGGTGCCGCTTGGCGGGGACGTCGAGGAAGTTGTCCGGCTCGTCGAGCAGCAGTACCTCCTCGGGGCCGGCCAGCAGCAGCTCCAGCGCGAAACGCTTCTGCTCACCGCCGGACAGGGTGCGCAGCACGCGGTCCTTGGCGTCCACCCATTCGGCGTCGAGCACCTCGATCGACGCGGTGTCGAACGCCACCTCCGCCTCGTACCCGCCGGCGTCGCCCCAGACGCCCAGGGCGTCCGCGTAGCGCAGCTGCGCCTGCCGGGCCGAGGTGGAGAACTTGCCGCGCTGTTCGGCGGCGCGCATCGCCCGCTCGGCGGCGGCGAGCTGCTCACCGGCCTGCCGGACCACCGGCGGGGCCAGCGACAGCGCCAGGTCCTGCACGGTGCGGTCGTCCGCGATCATGCCGATGAACTGGCGCATCACGCCCAGGCCGCCGGCGCGCGCGACCGCGCCGGTGGTCACCGGCAGGTCGCCGGCCACCATCCGCACCAGGGTCGTCTTGCCGGTGCCGTTGGCGCCGACGAGGGCCACCTTCGCGCCCTCACCGACCCGGAACGACACGTCGGAGAACAGCTCTCGGCCGTCGGCGAGCACGCAGCTCACCCCGGCGACATCCACGTACCCCACGAGACAGGATTGTGCAGGTCGCCGGCCGTCCTGTCGTGTGCTTATCCGTCCGCGCGCGCCTGTACGGCGAACACCCGGTAGCCTTTCTGGCTGGCGTGCCGGTCCACCTCGTACCCCTCGGACATCAGCCAGTCCCGCAGCGAGTCCGCGCCCAGGTTGCGGGCGACCACCAGCCACGCCACCCCGCCGGGCTGCAGCCTCGGCAGCCAGGTGGCCAGCAGCTCGTGCAGCGCCGGCTTGCCGATCCGGATCGGTGGGTTGCTCCAGATCTCGTCGAACCTGACCTCGGCCGGTACCTCGTCCGGGCGGGCCGGCACGATCCGGTCCGCGGCGCCGACGGCCTCGGCGTTCGCCGCGACCAGTTCCAGCGCGCGGGCGTTGACGTCCACCGCGTACACGGTGGCGCCCGGCGCGCTCACCGCGAGTCCCGCAGCGATCGGCCCGAAGCCGCAGCCCAGGTCGAGCAGCGCCACCGCCCGCCGGGGCAGCGGCGCCTTGCGCAGCAGTACCGCGGTGCCCGGGTCGAGCCGGGAGGACGAGAAGACCCCGCTGGCCGCCTGCAACCGCAGATCGCGGCCGGCGACGGAGACCGTGACGTGCCGCCGGACGTCCGGACCGGCCGGCTCGGCGGAGAAGTAGTGCTCGGCGGACTCGTTCGACACCGGCCTATTGAACCGCATCGCCCCGACCGGGCGCCGGGCGCCGTCCACGCCCGACGGTCCGCCGCGGCCCGCCATCCGAGCTGGCAGCGGGCGTGACCGCCTTCGGTACCCTGGCCCGCATGACGGAGCGGGACCCGCGGCACCGGGGTGCCGTCGGATCCGGCGCCGACCCGTTCGGCCCACCGGCCGACGGTGACCAACCCACCACGGCGCACCCGTTCGGCCCGCCGCCGGCCGCCTCCCCGTGGGGTCCGCCGGCCGGACCGGCGCTGGGG
>JBAUUM010000424.1:0-10418 GCA_049582705.1 Actinocatenispora sp. | reverse complement strand
GAGCCGGGCCGAGCGACGGGCAACCTCGGCGTCGCCGACCAGGTCGTCCAGGGCCGTCCGTAGGGTCTCGGCGGTGGCGTCCGCGGTGTCGATGCGGTGGGCCACGCCCAGTTCCACGAGCCGGTCGGCGTTCATGAACTGTTCGGCGCCCTGCGGTACGGCGATCATCGGGACCCCCGCCAGCAGGCCCTCGTTGCAGCCGCCCATCCCCGCGTGGGTGACGAAGGCGTCCGCCTGCGCCAGGATCGCCCGCTGCGGGACCCAGCTGTGCACCTCGACGTTGGGTGGGATGTCGCCGAGTTCCCCCGGGTCGGTGTACCTGCCGATCTGGAGGACGACGTGCCAGCCGGGCAGGCCGCCGAAGGCGGCGAGGCACTGGCGGTAGAACTCCGGCTGACGCGTGTACGCCGAGCCCAGGGAGATCAGCAGCACGTTCTCCGCATCCGCCGGGCGGGTCCAGTCCTCCGCGCCCGTCGGCGCGTCGAAGCAGGGCCCGACGAAGGTCACCGTGTCGGTGTCGACCTTCTCGGCGTGCAGCTGCATGGCGCGGGGAATGAGCGCCAGGACCCGCGGGGGCCGGCCGGAGAAGGCGTCCACGTCGGTGGTGCTCGCCCCACAGCCGGCGAGCCACTGCGCGAACCTCGCCCGGTAGGCGTCGGCGCCCGGCAGCTGGCGCAGGTTCTCCCCGACCTCCTGTTCGTAGCCGTCCCAGGCCACGAGCGTCGGGGACAGCTGCAGGAGCGGCCGGTCCTGCGATTCGGCGAGGGCGCGCGCGGCGTAGGCGCCGATGTCGTACAGGTACAGGTCCGCCGGGTCGTGATCGTAGGCGGCGCGCAGCTGCGGGAGCGCCTGGACGGCGTCGTCGAGGAACAGCCCCATTGCCCCGATGGGGTCGTCGGGCCAGTCGTTGTCGGCGACCGGCAGGCGGGACACGCAGGGGACGAGTTCGGCGCCGGTGGCGGCGATCAGCTCGGACACCGCAGGGTCGTTGGCGTAGGTCACGCGGTGGCCGCGTGACACCAGCTCCCGGATGATTGCGAGGCTGGGCAGGACATGGCTGACGGCGGGGATTCCCACCATCGCGATGTGGGCACGGCGACGGGACATGGAACCTCACTCATTTCAGGTCTACGGCCACAGGGGTACGGCAAGCCGGCGCACCGACGGCTCCGAGCCGGGCCCGGTCGTCGAGGTGCGCAGGGACATGCGGAGGCGAGGCCGGGTCACCGGCCCGGCCTCGTCAGCCGTAGATCTGAAAGAAGTACATGCCCGCGACCCTAGCCACGCCGGGATTTCCGGGCACCTCATTTACCTTCGGCCGTGGGCTGGCGGCATCCCGCGCGGGCCGGCGGTCACCGCGCCCCGGCCACGGTCAGCAGCACCGTGACGCTGTCACCCTCGTCTATCCCCTCGGCGCGGCGCACCGCGTCCTTCACCGGCAGCACGTACAGCCCGTTCTTGGGAAACAGCGAGGTCTCCCACACGGTGCCGCCGATCCGCGCCCGGACCGGGACCATGCCCCAGCCGTACGTCACGGCCGCGGCCACCGCCTTGAGTTGGGCGCTCTGCTCCTCCGGCACGGTCACGAAGTGGTACGGGGCGGGGCCGCGCCAGTGCCAGATGTCGCCGGCGAAGTCCAGTTCCATGCCCTCCGGGCCGCTCATGCGCGCCATCCGGCCGGCGGGTCCTCGCCGACCAGGCCGTCCACGGCCTCCCGCAGCAGGTCGGCGTGTCCGAGGTGCCGGCCGTACTCCTCGATCAGGTCGACGACGAGCCGGCGCAGGCTGGCCCGGCGCCCGTCGGCCGCGGACGCGTGCACCAACTGGTCGAGGCCACCGTCGGCCAGCGCGGCGGCGAGCCTGGTACGGGACCGTCCGACCGCGCCGTCGAACAGCGCGTACAGCTGCTGCGGCGTGTCGTCGGCGGCGGAGGCGAACTCCCAGTCGTTGCTGCCGTCCCAGCCGGTGGTGTCCCACGGCGCGCCGATCGCGGCTCCGCTCAGCTTGACGGTGAAGTAGTAGTCCTCCGCGGCGGCCAGATGTTTGAGCAGGCCACCGAGGGTCAGGGCGGAGGCACCGACCCTGGTGCGCAGCCCGGCCGGGTCGAGCCGGTCGGCCTTCCAGCGGAAGGTCATGCGCAGCCGGTCGAGCGCTCCGGTGAGCTGCTCGGCCTCGGTGCCGGCCAGGGGCGGTTCCCAGGGGCGATCGCTGTCGGTCATGGCGCCACCGTAGGCCCCATTGCGGACGCTCTACCGCCGGAATCCGCCCGGCTCGGCCCTCCGGGTCGGCACCCGTGTCGTGCTCTCAGCCGGCCGCGACGAGCAGGCAGAAGGGGTGACCGGCCGGGTCGGCGAGGACGAACAGCGGTTCGCCGTCGTCGTGGGTGCGGTCCAGCAGCACCCGCGCGCCGAGTTCCTCCGCGCGCCGCCGATGCCGGTGCAACTCGTCGATGCTGCGTACGGCGAAGTCCACATGCAGCTGCATCGGCACGTCCGGGGACGGCCACGTCGCCCGCGTGAGCGTACTGACCTGCTGAAACGCCAACTTCCGCGCCCCGGTGGCGTCGAGCAGTACCAGCCAGTCGGCCTCGTCGGCGGTGCCGCCGGCCGGCGGTTCGTCGCCGGGGCGGTACCGCAGCCCCAGCAGCTGGCGGTAGAACTCCGCCAGTGCCCGCGCGTCCGTCGTGTCCAGCGCGGTGTGCATCAGTTCCGGAAAGCTCGACACAGGGCACTCCTGGTGTTCTGACCGCTCCGGGGCACCTCGGCGCGCAACGCGCCGGGCCCCGGGAGCCGGTCGACGGTGACCGGCGGCGACGCGTGTCCCACCGGCCCGAACTGACGTTCATCCTGGCTCGGCCCCGTGTCGGGTGTGGCACGATCGATCAGGTGAGCACCAGACCAGCCACGGCGCAGCACCTGAGCGACCTCGCCCGGCTGCGCCGTGTACGTGACCGCATCGACCGGGAGTACGCGCAGCCGCTGGACGTCGAGGCGCTCGCCCGCGGCGTGCACATGTCGGCCGGGCACCTGAGTCGCGAGTTCCGTGCTGCCTATGGCGAGTCCCCGTACGGCTACCTGATGACGCGGCGGATCGAACGCGCGATGGCGCTGCTGCGCCGTGGCGACCTGAGCGTCACCGAGGTCTGTTTCGCGGTCGGTTGCTCGTCGCTGGGCACCTTCAGTACCCGGTTCACCGAGCTGGTCGGTATGCCGCCCAGCGTGTACCGCCGAAGGACGGCGCCGGGGTCGGCCGAGATCCCGCCGTGCGTGGCGAAACAGGTCACCAGACCGATCAGGAATCGAGAAGCAGCGGCCCCCAGCCGCACGTAGCGTGACTGGCATGGACATCAGCATCCACGCGAGTTTCCTGCCGCACAACGACCCGGACGCCTCTCTGGCCCTGTACCGCGACACCCTCGGCTTCGAGGTCCGCAATGACGTCGGGTACGGCGGGATGCGCTGGATCACGGTCGGCCCTCCCGGCCAGCCCGGCACGTCCATCGTCCTGCACCCGCCGGCGGCCGATCCCGGCATCACCGACGAGGAGCGCCGCACCATCCAGGAAATGATGGCCAAGGGCACCTACGCCATCATCACCCTGGCCACCGACGACCTCGACGGGACCTTCGACCGGCTGCAGGGCAGCGGCGCCGAGGTCGTCCAGGAACCGACGGAGCAGCCCTACGGGGTCCGCGACTGCGCCTTCCGCGATCCCGCCGGCAACCTGATCCGCATCAACGAACGCCGCTGACACTCACCCGGTCTCCGCGCGGCGACCGGCGAGCGTGCGTTCGTGCTCGCGTCAGACAGTCCCGACCACATTTCAGGAGTCACCATGACCAGCTCCACCACCCAGGGAATCAAGATCGTGCTGCATCCCGTCACCGACCTGGCGAGCGCGAAGGCGGTGTACACCGCCCTGCTCGGCGTGCCGCCGCAGTCCGACGAGCCCTACTACGTCGGCTTCGAGGCCGAGGGCCAGCACATCGGCCTGGTGCCGGGCGGCGGCCCCCAGGCCATGAACTCGCCGGTCACGTACTGGCACGTGCCGGACATCGAGGCGAAGCTCGCCGAGGTCACCGCCGCGGGCGCCACGGTGAAGGAGCCCGCGCACGACGTGGGCGGCGGCCGCCTGGTGGCCACCGTCACCGACCCCGACGGCAACGTCCTCGGGGTGTTCCAGGACCAGTAGACGACCGTTGGTCGGTCCGACGCAGCGAAGCGGCGGCAGATCCGACGTACCGTGCGACGCTGACCGGACCGGCACTCGGCGACGCCGAACGCCGCCCCGCCCGACAGATGGAGACGCGAGCAGCATGACCCCGAGGACGGACACGCGGTCGCCCGTACCGCACGTCGCCGACAGCCACGACCTGATCCGCGTACACGGCGCACGCGTGAACAACCTCAAGGACGTCAGCGTCGAGATCCCGAAACGCCGACTGACCGCGTTCACCGGCGTCTCCGGCTCCGGCAAGAGCTCACTGGTGTTCGGCACGATCGCCGCGGAGTCGCAGCGGATGATCAACGAAACCTACAGCGCGTTCGTCCAGGGGTTCATGCCGACGCTCGCGCGACCCGACGTCGACGTACTGGACGGGCTGACCACCGCGATCATCGTCGATCAGGAACGTATGGGCACCGACCCGCGCTCCACCGTGGGCACCGCCACCGACGCGAACGCGATGCTGCGCATCCTGTTCAGCCGGCTCGGTAAGCCGCACATCGGTTCACCCCAGGCGTTCTCCTTCAACGTCGCCTCGATCAGCGGCGCCGGCGCGGTCACGATGGAACGCGCCGGCCGCACCACGAAGGAGCGGCGAAGCTTCAGCATCCTCGGCGGCATGTGCCCGCGTTGCGAGGGCCGCGGCTCGGTCAACGACATCGACCTGACCCAGCTGTACGACGACAGCCTGTCACTCAACGAGGGCGCGCTCACCATCCCCGGGTACAGCATGGAAGGCTGGTACGGCCGGATCTTCGGCGGCTGCGGCTTCTTCGACCCGGACAAGCCGATCAGGAAGTTCACCAAGAGGCAACTCAACGACCTGCTCTACAAGGAGCCCACGAAGATCAAGGTCGACGGCATCAACCTCACCTACGAGGGGCTGATCCCGAAGATCCAGAAGTCGATGCTGTCCAAGGACGTCGACTCGCTGCAGCCGCACATCCGCGCCTTCGTGCAGCGGGCGGTCACCTTCACCACCTGCCCTGAGTGCCACGGCACCCGGCTCAGCGCCGAGGCCCGCTCCTCCAGGATCAAGAAGATCAACATCGCTGACGCCTGCGCCATGCAGATCAGCGACCTCGCCGACTGGGTCCGCGAACTCAAGGAACCGTCGGTGGCCCCGCTGCTCGAGGCGCTGGGGGACACCCTCGACTCGTTCGTCGACATCGGACTCGGCTACCTGAGCCTCGAGCGGCCGGCCAGTACCCTGTCCGGCGGCGAGGCGCAGCGCACCAAGATGATCCGCCACCTCGGGTCCTCGCTCACCGACGTCACCTACGTCTTCGACGAGCCCACCATCGGCATGCACCCGCACGACATCCAGCGGATGAACAAGCTGTTGCTGCAGCTGCGCGACAAGGGCAACACGGTACTGGTCGTGGAGCACAAGCCGGAGGCGATCGCGATCGCCGACCACGTCGTCGACCTCGGCCCGAGGGCCGGCAGCGGCGGCGGCGAGGTCGTCTTCGAGGGCACCGTCGACGGGCTGCGCACCTGCGGCACCATCACCGGCCGGCACCTGGGCGACCGCACCCGCCTCAAGACCGGGACCCGCAAGCCGACCGGCGCCCTGGAGATCCGCGGCGCGGACCGGCACAACCTGCGCGACGTCGACGTGGACATCCCGCTCGGCGTGCTCGCGGTACTCACCGGCGTGGCCGGCTCCGGCAAGAGTTCCCTGATCGGCGGCTCGGTCTCCGGCCGGGACGGGGTCGTGACCATCGACCAGGCCGCGATCCGCGGCTCGCGGCGCAGCAACCCGGCCACCTACACCGGTCTGCTCGACCCGATCCGAAAGGCGTTCGCGAAGGAGAACGGCGTGAAACCGGCGCTGTTCAGCGCCAACTCCGAGGGCGCCTGCCCGAACTGCAACGGCGCCGGCGTCATCTACACCGACCTCGGCATGATGGCGGGCGTCGCCGCGCCCTGCGAGGTGTGCGACGGCAGACGGTTCCAGGCCGAGGTGCTGCGCTACACGCTCGGCGGCAAGGACATCAGTGAGGTACTCACGATGCCCGTCACCGAGGCTGTGGCGTTCTTCGGCGACGGTCCGGCGGCCATCCCGGCCGCGCACCGGATCCTCGACCGGCTCGCCGACGTCGGGCTCGGCTACCTCACCCTCGGCCAGCCGCTGACCACCCTGTCCGGCGGCGAGCGGCAGCGCATCAAGCTCGCCACGCACCTCGGTGAGAAGGGTGGCGTCTTCGTACTCGACGAGCCGACCACCGGCCTGCACCTCGCCGACGTCGAGCAGTTGCTCGGTCTGCTCGACCGGCTCGTCGACTCCGGCAAGTCGGTCATCGTCATCGAACACCACCAGGCGGTCATGGCGCACGCCGACTGGATCATCGACCTTGGCCCCGGCGCGGGTCACGACGGCGGCCGCATCGTGTTCGAGGGCACACCCGCCGACCTCGTCGCCGCCCGCGCCACCCTTACCGGCGAGCACCTCGCGGCCTACGTCGGCGCCTGACCCACGACACCGTGCCGGTGACGCGGCCCGTTCGCCACCCGGCCCGGCGCCTCGGTCACACCGCGGCGCCGGGCCCGGGAAGCACCTCGACGTCACCGGCGTGCATCGGTTCCCCGCAGTGCGCGCAGCGCAGGTCGACCCCGCTGATCTCACCGCACGCGTGGTGGCGGTACAGGACCGGTGGGCCGGCCTGCCCGGCGAGCCATCGGTCACCCCAGGCCGCCATCACCATCAGCAGGTCGACCAGCTCGGTGCCCTTCTCGGTCAGTACGTACTCGAACCGGGGTCGCCGGTCGTAGGGCCGGCGTTCGAGCACCCCGCGTTCGACGAGGTGGTTGAGCCGTTCGGTGAGGACCTTGCGTGAGATGCCGAGGTCCGCCTGGATCTGCTCGAACCGGGTGAACCCGACCCATACGTCGCGCAGGATGAGCGGTGACCAGGGTTCTCCGATGACGTCGAGTGTGCGTGCGATCGAGCACGCCATCCCGTCGAAGTTCGTGCGCTGCATGGGGCCAAGTCTACCCATTGGAGTTCCCTCAGGGAACTTTAGTGTGCTACGGTCATGGAGTCTCTTGAAGGAACTCCGAGGGGATCGCGGGAAATGAGCAAGGTCTTCAGCGCCCACGCCGTGTCGGTCGACGGCTACATCACCGGCCGCGAACCCGGCCCGGGCCACGGGCTCGGCGACGGGGCGACCCTGTTCGACTGGTACACCAACGGCGACACACCCAGCCAGGCGTTCGACGGATTCCGGCTGAGCGAGCCCAGCGTCCGCGTCTTCGACACCCTCGCCACCCGGGTGGGCGCCGTGGTGATGGGCCGCAACACCTACGAGGACTCCGAGCACTTCGGCGGCGGCGGCCCCCACCCCACGGCCCGACCGTTCATCCTCAGCCACCGGCCCGCACCGGAGACGACCGAACGGCAGACGCTCGTCACCACCGGCATCGAGGACGCGATCACGGCCGCCCGGCAGGCGGCCGGCGACCGGGACGTCGCCCTCATGGGCGGCGGCGTACTGACTGCCGCGCTGACGGCGGGACTCGTCGACGAGGTGATCCTGCACCAGGTGCCCGTCCTGCTCGGCGCCGGCCGACCCTTCTTCCAGGCCCTCCCCGGACACGTACGTCTCCGCCTCGTCGAGGTCGTCGCCGCACCCGGCGTCACCCATCTCCACTACGAAGTCACACGATGACGCGACGAACCTGACCACCCACCGACCCACCACCAACGCACACCAGGAGAAGACAGATGCTCGAACCCGACGTACGCCGCATCCTCGACGGAACCTCGCTGGCCCACCTCGCCACCGTCCTGCCCGACGGTGCGCCGCACACCGTTCCGCTCTGGATCGGCACCCACGGCGAGAACGTTGTCATCCTCACCGGCCCGAACTCCCGCAAGGCCCGCAACCTGCGCCGCGACCCGCGGGTCGCGCTGTCCCTGGCGCCCGCCGACAACCCGTACGAGCCGGTCACCATCCGCGGACGGGTGACCGAATGGCTCGACGGCGACGCGGCCTGGGAGATCATCGACCAGATCTCGACGAAGTACACCGGTGCGCCCTACTCCAGGGAACTGGACCGCGTCGTCGCCGTCATCGAACCCGAACGCCAGACCGTCGGCGTCGGCTGACCCACACCACGGCCGACTCGGCCCCGACGACAGTGACGCGCGGGACGCGCGACACCGCCGACCGGGGGGAGTCGACCGGAGGACCCCGGCCACCGTCGAGCGGCCGCACCCCTCCGGTCACACTCGCGCCGGGACCCGCCGAGCGGCGTACCGCCCGATCGTGATGTCCCCACGAGAAGCAGGCTCAGCGGACCCGGTCGTAGACGAGGGCCAACGTGCCGTGCTCGCCCGCGGTCTGACTCACCAGCTCCCACTGCCCCGCAGGCAAACCGTCGTCGAACAGTCGCGGCCCACCACCGAGGAAGATCGGAAAGATGTTCAACGCCAGCCGGTCGACCTCGTCGGCCGCCAACAGCGCCTTGATGACGCTGGCGCTGGACAGCACGAGAATGTCGCCACCATCCGCCGCCCGGAGATCCGCGACCGCCTCGGCGGCCGGCTTGTCCACGATCGTCGTGCGCTCCCACGGCGCCTCGCCGAGAGTGGAGGAGAGGACCACCTTGTCGGCGTCGACCAGCCACTTCGCGAAGCCCTCGTCCCGCGGATCCGCGCCCTCCATACCGATGACGGTGGGCCAGAAGCCGAGGAACCCCTCGGCGTTGACCCGCCCCAGCAGAGCCGTCGTCGCAGGCTCCCACAGGCTGGTCAGGTGGTCACGCGCGACGTCGGTGACGGCGTACGGCATCACCCAGCTCATGTCGTTGGGGTCACCCGGCCCGACGTAGTGGCCGTCCAGGGACAGGCTCATGTTGGTGACGACCCTGCGGCCGGCGTTCTGCTCTGTCATGTCGTGCTCCTCGTGTCGGTGTCGTTCTCGTCGGTGCTGTGGTCGGCCGTGGCGAGGACCGCCACGAGCGTGTCGAGGTTCTGGCCGAAGCCGATCTCGATGCCTGCGATGAAATCCGCGGAGTCGACCGTGCTCCCGGTGATCCGGTAGCGGACGTCGAGATCCGTGCCGGTGTCGGTGGGCCGCAGGTCGAACTCGACGTGGGAGGTGAAGGCGGGGCTGCCGTCGGGAAGCAACGGGGAGGACCGGTACGCGAGGCGCGTACCGGGGACCACCTCCTCGACGACCCCCTCGGCCCTCCCGACGATCTGGTCGGAACCGTCGAGGTCCCCGGCGTCGCGGTACTCCAGGACCACCCGCCCGCCCGCCCGCGCCTCGAAGACAAGCTCGGAGACCCGGAGATCCTCGGGCGCCGACCAGCGGGCCAGCAGGGACGCCTCGGTCAGGTGCCGCCAGACCAGCCGGGGGCTCCCGGCCAGCGACCGGTGGAACGCGAACGAGCGTCCGTCGGCCCACCCCGCCTCCTGCGCGGCGAGCCGCTCCGCCTGGAGGCTGAGCGCGTAGCTGTCGTACGTCTCGCGCGGACCACCGGCCTGCTCCGCGGTGTCGGCGAGCCGGCTGAGCGCCGCCGCCAGGTCGCGCAAGGGACCGGGTCGGAGCGCGTAGATACGTCGCTGACCGGTGCGCTCGGAGGTGACCACGCCGGCGCGCTCAAGGGTCTGCAGGTGCTTGGTCGTCTGCGGCTGGCGCGCCTCGGCGCGTTGGGCGAGGACACCGACCGGGTGCGGCCGCTCGGCCAACAGGCTCACGAGCCGCCAGCGGGCCGGGTCGGCCAGTGCGGTGAGGAGTGCGTCCATGCAGGGAAGTATTCCCCACGACGAACATTCCTGTCAAGGAATAACTACTGGTCAGTTTGATGCCAGCACCTCGGGAGCCGCGAGCGCACCGCCATGGAATCCTGGCCGGACGAACCCAGGGGAGTACCAACAATGATCCTGCCGAAACTCCGGGACCCACGACTCGTGACGATCCGCCGCGGCGGAACCCTCACCGACTCGGATCACCACCTGCTCGCCCTCTGGGCGGCCACCTGCGCCGAGCACGTCCTGCACCTGTTCGAGTCCGCTCACCCCGACGATCCACGACCACGTCAGGCCATCCAGCATGCCCGTGCCTGGGTACGCGGCGAAGTGACAATGACGGAGTCGCGCGCCGCGGGCGGCCATGCCATGGGCGCCGCACGCGACAAACGAGGGGCAGCACGGCACGCCGCGTACGCGGCCGGCCAGGCCGGCGC
>JBAUUM010000423.1:0-6148 GCA_049582705.1 Actinocatenispora sp. | reverse complement strand
CCGCACCGAGCCGTCCGGTTCAACCACCGGCGACGGAGGTCGGCTGGCACACCCCCGCGGACGAGGGCTGGCGGGCCGTGTCCACGATGGGGAGGCAGCCCGATCCGGAGGTCACCGGTGCGGGGCTGCCGCAGCGGCAGCCGATGGAGAAGCTGATGCCGGGCAGCGTGGCCGAGCCGCCGACGGGACCGGCGCGGCAGCGGCGTTCCGCCGACGCGGTACGCGGCATGCTGTCCTCGTACCACCGCGGGCTGCAACGTGGCCGGTCGGGCGACTCGAGCGCCCCGTCGGCGGTCTGGTCGGACGACCGGGCGGACCGGTAGCCCCGCTCGGACAACGCGCCGGGCGGACAGGAAGCCCGGCGCGTCGGCAGGCAGGTGGCCCGGCCACGGGGCGTTGCCGGACGGCCTACGCGTCGAAGTCGACGCTCACGTGGTCGGTGACCGGGCTCGTCTGGCAGGTCAGCACGTAGCCGGCGGCCAGTTCGTCGGGCTCCAGCGCGAAGTTCCGCGCCATCCGGACCTCGCCGTCGGTGATCTTCGCGCGGCAGGTGGAGCACACGCCGCCACGGCACGAGTACGGCAGCTCGCCGCGTACCTCCAGGGCCCGGTCGAGGATGCGCTCGTCGTGGCGCATCGCGAACGTACTGGACCGGCCGTCGAGGGTGATCGTCACCTCGGCGTCACCCGCGTCGGCCGCACCGGGCGGCGGCGGAGCCGGTGGCTCCTGCGCCACGTGGAACAGCTCGGTGTGCACCGCCCGCGCGTCGACGCCGGACGACTCCAGTACCTGCTGGGCGTCGACGACCATCCCGTACGGCCCGCACAGGAACCATTCGTCCACTGTGGATGGTGGCAGTAGCGAGGTCAGCAGGCGGCCCAGCCGGTCGGCGTCCAACCGACCGGACAGCAGCTCCGCCTCCCCCGGCTCCCGGGACAGCACGTGCACCAGGTGCAGCCGGTCGGCGTAGCGGTCCTTGAGGTCCGCCAGTTCCTCGGCGAACATCACCGACCGCACGTACCGGTTGCCGTACACGACGGTGAACCGGCTCGCCGGCTCGCTCGCCAGCGCCGTGGCGACCAGCGACAGCACCGGCGTGATGCCGCTGCCGGCGACCACCGCCGCGTAGTGCCGGGCACGGTCCGCGGCGAAGTCGGTGGTGAAGTGGCCCAGCGGCGGCATCACCTCGACCAGGTCCCCGACGGACAGGCCCTCCGCCACGTACCCGGAGAAGACGCCGCCGGCGATGAGCTTCACCCCGATCCGCAGCTCGCCGCGGGTGGCCAGTTCCTCGGGGGTGGAGCAGATCGAGTACGACCGGCGGACGTCGTCACGGTCGACGACGTGCCGGACGGTGAGGTGCTGCCCGGCGCGGAACGCGAACGTGGCACGCAGCTCGGCCGGTACGGCGAACCCGAGGACGTACGCGTCGTCGGTGAGCTGGTCGAGGCGGGACAGGGTCAGCTTGTGGAAGTCGGGTCGGCGGCGGGTCGGCCGGCTCAAGGTGACCGACATCAGTGCTCCTTGATCCGGTCGAAGGGTTCCCGGCAGTCCCGGCACCGCCACAGCGAGGTGCACGCCGTCGACGAGTAGCGGGACAGTTCCTCGGTGTCCGGCGAGCCGCAGCGCGGGCAGCGTACCGACAGCCGCACGGCGACCGGTCCGTCCGTGTCGCGGGGCAGTGGCGGCGCGATGCCGGCCGCGTCGAGCTTCGCCCGTCCGGCGGAGGTGATCAGGTCCGTGCTCCACGGCGGCGACAGCTCGGTGCGCACCTCCACCTCGGACACGCCGATCGCGGCGAGCCGGCTGTGGATGTCCTGGCGGATCTCGTCCATCGCGGGGCAGCCCGAGTACGTCGGGGTGATCGACACCACCGCCCGCCCGTCCTCCATGCGCACGTCGCGCAGGATGCCGAGGTCGTCGATGGTCACCACCGGCAGCTCCGGGTCGTCGACGGCCGCGACCGCGGCGCGCGCGTCCGCCACGGTCACCATGTCGCACCCGGATGCGCCCGGTGCAGGTACTGCATCTCCGCCAGCAGAAAGCCCATCACCTCGGAGTGCTCCCCGCGGCGGCCGCCGCCCGGCGCCCAGTCGTCGTCCGGCGGCGCGAGGGTCGCCTCGGTCAACGCCTTGTCCACCGTGGACAGCCACGGCTCGCGCAGCGAGGCGTGGTCGACGGCGACGCCCCGGGACACCAGCTCCGGGTCGATCCAGTCCGCGGTGAACAGCTCGTGGGTGTACGGCCAGATCCGGGCCAGCGCGGCGGTCATCCGGTCGTGCGCCTCCGGAGTGCCGTCGCCGAGCCGCAGCGTCCAGGACCGGGCGTGGTCGACGTGGTACGCGGTCTCGGTGGCGGCCTTCGCCGCGATCGCGGCGAGCTGCTCGTCCGCGCTCTCGCGCAGCGCCGAGTACAGCTCGTGCTGGTAGGTGGCGAAGCACAGCAGCTTGACGATGGTCACCGCGAAGTCGCCGTTGGGCTGCTCGACCAGCAGGCAGTTGCGGAAGTCCCGCTCCTCCCGGCGGTACGCGAGGGCGTCCTCGTCCCGACCCGCGCCCTCCAGCTCGCCCGCGTAGGTCAGCAGAAGCCGCGCCTGGCCGAGGGTGTCGAGGGCGATGTTGGCCAGCGCGACGTCCTCCTCCAGCTCGGGGGCACGGGACGTCCACTCCGCCAGCCGTTGCGCCGCGACGAGCGCGTCGTCGCCGAGCGCGAGCACATAACCGAACGTCACAGGTGCTCGACCCCTTCCGGTACCGGGTAGAACGACGCCTGACGGTAGATCTTGTCGGCGGCCGGGTCGAAGAACGCATCCTTCTCGTCCGGGCTCGACGCCACGATGTCGGACGCCGGCACGACCCAGATCGACACGCCTTCCTGGCGCCGGGTGTACAGGTCACGGGCGTTGCGCAACGCCATCTCGGCGTCCGGCGCGTGCAGGCTGCCGACGTGCCCGTGGGACAGCCCACGACGGGGCCGCACGAACACCTCCCACAGGGGCCACTGCTGACCGGTCATGCGGCCTCCTCACTTCGCTTCGCCGCATACGCCGCGGCCGACTCGCGCACCCAGGCACCGTCCGCGTGCGCGGCGCGGCGGTGCGTGATGCGCTCGCGGTTGCACGGACCCTTGCCGGCGATCACCGCCGACAACTCGGCGAAATCCGGTGCGGTGAAACGATACCGGCCGGTGGACTCGTCGAAGGCCAGACCTTCGTCGGGCAATGTCACACCGAGTACCTCGGCCTGCTGGACGGTCATGGCCACGAACTTCTGCCGCAGCTCGTCGTTGCTGAACCGTTTGATCTTCCACGCCATCGACTGCTCGGAGTGCGTGGAGGCGGTGTCCGGCGGGCCGAACATGGCCAGGCTCGGGTACCACCAGCGGTCGACCGCGTCCTGCGCCATCGCCCGTTGCTCGTCGGTGCCCCGCGCCAGCGTGTACAGGATGTCGAAGCCCTGCCGTTGGTGGAAGGACTCCTCCTTGCAGACGCGGATCATCGCCCGCGCGTACGGCCCGTACGAGCAGCGACACAGCGGCACCTGGTTGACGATCGCGGCGCCGTCCACCAGCCAGCCGATCGCTCCCACGTCGGCCCAGGTCAGCGTCGGGTAGTTGAAGATCGAGCTGTACTTCTGCCGGCCGTCGAGCAGCCGCGCGTAAAGCTCGTCGCGGTCGATGCCGAGGGTCTCGGCCGCCGCGTACAGGTAGAGCCCGTGCCCGGCCTCGTCCTGCACCTTCGCCAGCAGGATCGCCTTGCGGTGCAGCGACGGCGCCCGGCTCAGCCAGTTGCCCTCCGGCTGCATGCCGATGATCTCCGAATGGGCGTGCTGGGCGATCTGCCGGATGAGCCCGTTACGGTACTTTTCCGGCATCCAGTCGCGCGGCTCGATCTTCTGGTCGGCGGCGATCACGGCGTCGAAGTGCGCCGCCAGATCCTCGTCCGCGCCACCGGCCGACGGGCGCGTACGGTCCCGCCCGGCCGCCGTGCGCAGCTCCGTCTCGGCCGCCGCGACCTGGTCGAGCAGGCCGGGAACCCCGGGTACGGCCCCGCCGCCGCTCGCTGACTCGCGCTCCATGCACGCCTCCCGTCGTCTCCGCCTCCAGTGTTACAGCATCACGCCGTTCGAGCAAGAAACTGTAATACCCGACCACTCGGCGTCCGCCCACCCCCGATGACGGGCGGCCCCGCTTCCGGACAGCGCGATGGCCGTGTCCGGAGACCGGGCACGGCCACAGCACGCGGAAGGGTCGATGGAGGCGCCGAAGGCGCGGATGGATCGAGAGAGGCGCCGACAACGTCGGCGCGGTGACGGACGGCGGCCCGCGGTGGTCGACGGCGGGTACGGACCGTGGCGTCAGTCGCCGAAGAAGACCGGCCCGCCGGCCGGCAGCGCGGGCACCTGACCGGCCGCCGCCGCACGCCGGGCGAACTCGCGCAGGCCGTCCACCTGACGGGCGCCGAGCGAGAAGTCCAGGACCTGGTAGTAGTGCGCGAGCGTGGCCTCGTCGAACGGTTCCCAGCGCGCCGCCGAGGCGACCACCTCGTCCAGCTCGTCGAGGCACAACTCCTTGGACCGCAGGAACGCCTCGTGCACGTCCTTGACCAGGCCGGGGTTGGCCGCCGCGTAGTCCCGCCGCACCGCCCACACCGCGAAGACCATCGGCAGCCCGGTCCACTCCCGCCAGGCCGCACCGAGGTCGGTGACGGTCAGGTCGTGGCGCTGGTCGGCCTCGTACATCGCGCGCAGCGCCACGTCGCCGATGACCACACCCGCGTCCGCCTCCAGCAGCAACGTGCCGAGCTCCGGCGCGCAGCGGAAGTACTCGGGGCGCACCCCGTACCGGTCGGCGAGCAGCAACTGGGCCAGCAGCACGCCGGTGCGGCTGGTCGAGCCGAGCCCGACCCGCCGCCCGTCCAGCTCGTCCAGCGGACGGGTGTGCACCACGTTGACCGAGAGCACCGGGCCGTCGCTGCCGACCGCGATGTCGCGCAGCAGCAGCAGTTCGTCGGCGTGCCGCAGGTACTCGACGAGGCTGATCGGACCGATGTCGAGATCGCCGGCGACCAGCGCGTCATTGAGCATGTCGGGCGTCGCCTTGGTCAGCTCCACGTCGGCGAGCGCCCCGGAACGCATCAGGCCCCAGTAGATCGGCAGGCAGTTGAGGAACTGAATGTGACCAACCCGAGGCCTTCGCACCATGCTCACGACCCGACAGTAACCGCTCCGTCGATACCACGGTCTACCAGGGCGAACAGGACTGGCAAAAAACTTCCCTCTAGCGATGTAAGTGTAAATAAGTCAACATGTCATGCGTATCGATCCCCCCGAGGAGGTTCCGTGTCCAACCGACTCTTCACCGCCAACCTGCACCGTAGGCAGCTGTTCCGTGGTGCCGCGGCCGGCGCGTTCGCCGTCGGCGCCGGCGCGTTGCTCGGCCCGCTGTTCTCCGAGGTCGCGCAGGCGTACCCGTGGGGCGGCACGCTACAGGAGGGTTCCAGCGGCGCGGCGGTCAAGGAGCTGCAGGTCCGCGTCGCCGGCTGGGCCGCCGCCAGCCCGAGCCACACCTACATCGCCGTCGACGGCCAGTTCGGCCCGGCCACCACCGGTGCGGTCAAGCGGTTCCAGTCGGCGTACGGACTGACCGCGAACGGCGTCGTCGCGGCCAGTACCCAGGCCAAGCTGGACGCGCTGGAGCAGAGCGACGGCTCCACCGCCCACTTCAACTGGAGCGAGTTCACCGACCGGATCAGCGGCACCTTCGCCGGGGGCAAGGTCAGCACCGCGGCGGCCAAGGAGAACGCGCGCCGCTGCATGTACAAGCTGGAGGCCCTGCGGCTGAAGATCGGCAACGTCCCGATCACGGTGAACTCCGGATTCCGCAGCATCCAGCACAACTCGGACGTGGGCGGCGCGAGCGACAGCATGCACCTGTACGGCACCGCGGCGGACCTCGACGCCAGCGTGGGCAACCTGACGCTCTACCGCAAGGCCGAGACCTGCGGCTTCTCCGGGCTGGAGACGCACAACGAGGACCACCAGCACGTGGACAGCCGCGCCGACCTGGGCCGCGCCTGGTGGTGGCAGGACGGCACGCTCTGATCCGACCGGCCCGGGCGGTGTCGCCCGGGCCACCCGGTACGAGACCG
>JBAUUM010000422.1:0-2419 GCA_049582705.1 Actinocatenispora sp. | reverse complement strand
GCGACCGCGCTGGTTGCGGTACCGGGCGATCAGCGACGCCGTCGACGGGTCCGTGTCGCCGGCCTCGCCGACCAGCAACGGCGCAAGCTGCTCGGCCATCTCCTTGCCCAGCTCCACACCCCACTGGTCGAACGAGTCGATCCCCCACACGGTGCCCTCGGTGAAGACGATGTGCTCGTACAGGGCGACCAGCTGACCGAGCGTGCCCGGCGTGAGCTTCGGCGCCAGGATCGACGTGGTCGGGTGGTTGCCCGGCATCACCTTGTGCGGCACGACCTCCGACGGGACACCCTGCGCGGCGACCTGGTCGCTGGTACGCCCGAACGCCAGCACCGCGGCCTGCGCGAAGAAGTTCGCCATGAACGCGTCGTGCATGTCGGCCACGTCGTAGTTGGGCTCGGAGAACCCGATGAAGTCCGCCGGGATCAGCTTCGTGCCCTGGTGGATCAGCTGGTAGAAGGCGTGCTGGCCGTTGGTGCCCGGCTCGCCCCAGAACACCTCGCCGGTCTCGTAGTCGACCGGCTCGCCGTCCCGGGTGACCGACTTGCCGTTGCTCTCCATCGTCAGCTGCTGCAGGTACGCGGGGAACCGGTGCAGCAGCTGCGAGTACGGCAGTACGGCGTGCGTCTGCGCGCCGAGGAAGTTGTTGTACCAGACGTTCAGCAGCCCCATCAGCGCCGGCACGTTGCGTTCCAGCGGGGTGTTGCGGAAATGCTCGTCCATCGCGTGGAACCCGGCCAGCATCTCGGCGAAGCGCTCCGGGCCGATCGCCACCATCAGCGCCAGACCCACCGCCGAGTCGAACGAGTACCGGCCGCCGACCCAGTCCCAGAAGCCGAACATGTTCGCCGGGTCGATGCCGAAGTCCCGGACCCGGTCCTCGTTGGTGCTCACCGCGACGAAGTGCTTCGCCACCGCCGCGTCGTCGTGTCCGACCCCGGCGAGCAACCAGTTGCGTGCCTGCGTCGCGTTGGTCAGCGTCTCCAGGGTGGAGAACGTCTTCGACGCGACCACGAACAGGGTCGACGCCGGGTCCAGGTCGGACAGCGTGACCGCGAGGTCCGTCGGGTCGATGTTGGAGATGAACCGGCAGCTGATGCCCGCGTCCCGGTACGGCGCCAGCGCCTCGTACGCCATCACCGGCCCCAGGTCGGAGCCGCCGATGCCGATGTTGACCACCGTGGTGATCCGCTCGCCCGTGTGCCCGCGCCACTCGCCGGACCGGACCCGCTCGCTGAACGCCGCCATCCGGTCCAGCACCTCGTGCACGTCGGCCACCACGTTGCGGCCGTCGACGACCAGGCGCGCGTTGCGCGGCAACCGCAGCGCCGTGTGCAGTACGGCCCGGCCCTCGGAGGTGTTGATCGGCTCGCCCGCGAACATCGCCGCGATCCGGTCCGTCAGCCCGGCGCGGTCGGCCAGCGCGGTGAGCAGCCCGATGGTCTCGTCGCTCACCAGGTTCTTGCTGTAGTCCACGTACAGGTCCGCCGCCTGCGCCGACAGCCTGGTGGCCCGCTGCGGGTCGAGCGCGAACACGTCCCGGAGGTGGGTGTCGCGTATCTGGCCGGCGTGCGCGGCCAGCGCCTGCCATTCCTTCGTCGTCGTGATGTGCGGACTCATCGCGGCAGCCTCCCGTGCACGGTGACATGTACCGCCAACCGATCATGCCTCATGCCGCACACCGTCGCCGCCGGGCCGGATCCTGCCGGCCGGGAGATTCCGCCCATCGGGCGTTGCGGGGTCGGTTCCTCCGGTTCGCCACGTGACCGGGGCATGTCCGGCGGACGGCGCCGACCATCGGGCGTTGGGCCCCGGCGACCTCGCCCGTAGTGAACCGATCCGACCAGCTGACCGTGCCGCACGTGTGACGCTGGATAACGGAGGGGTGGTTGACGGCATGCAGAACACCAGTCGACGGCAGGTACTCGCGGTCAGCGCCGCGGTGGCGGGGGCGGTCGGGACGGGCACCCTCGCCGGATGCGGCGGGGGCGAGGACGACGGCGGCACCGGCAAGGACAACGGCGCCGGGCAGTCCACGAAGGACACGAAGTCCGAGGCTCCGCCGGCCGGCGGGGCGACCCTGGTCGCGCTGGACTCGGTACCCGTCGGCAGCGCCGTGTCCGCGAAGGACTCGAAGGGCGCGCCGCTGATCGTGTCCCGTCCCGACGACAAGACGGCCGTCGCGTTCAGCGCGATCTGCACCCACATGGGCTGCACCGTCAAACCCGCCGGCAAGGAACTGCACTGCCCCTGCCACGGCTCGGTGTACGAGGCCGCCACGGGCAAGAACATCGGCGGCCCGGCGCCCAAGCCGCTGGCGAAGGTGCCGGTCCACGTCGCCGACGGCCACGTCGTCACCGGCGCCAGCTGACGCCTGCCGTACCCGCACCGCGGCCGTCGGGTGCGGCAGGCCCCGGGC
>JBAUUM010000421.1:0-9289 GCA_049582705.1 Actinocatenispora sp. | reverse complement strand
CCGGACCAGTTCGCCCGCCCGGATGCCGCGTTCCCGGGCGGCCGGGTTGGTGGCCACCACGGTCAGCGGTCGCCCGCCCACCACGGTGAACAGCGCGACGACAGCCGGACGGTCGCCGGTGATGCGCTGCCGGGCGTCCAGCACCAGCCGACGCAGGTCGTCGGCGCTGGTGCCGTCGGGCACCGTACCGCTGGCCAGCGCCACGCCCTTGACGTCCTCGGCCGCCGCGGCGATGCCCGCCGACGCCTGGAGCACCTTCTCGGCGCGGAACCGTTCGATCTCCTTCTCCGCGTCCCGCAGCCGGCCGAGTACTCCGGAGATCCGCTCCGGAAGCTCCTCGGTGCGTGCCTTCACGAGCTGGCTGAGCTGCGAGACCACCGTGTGCTCCCGCGCCAGGTAGCGGTACGCGTCGACGCCGACCAGCGCCTCGACCCGGCGCACCCCGGCGCCGATGGACGACTCGCCGAGCAGCTTGACCAGCCCCAGCTGGGCGGTGTTGTGCACGTGGGTGCCGCCGCACAGTTCCTTGGAGTAGTCGCCGATGGTGACCACCCGGACCCGGTCGCCGTACTTCTCGCCGAACTCGGCGATCGCGCCCTGCTTCCGCGCCTCGGCCATGTCCATGACCTCGGCGCGCACGTCGAGTTCGCGGGCCAGTACCTCGTTGATCTTCTGTTCGACGTCGCCGATCACGGCGTCCGGTACGGCGGACGGGCTGCTGAAGTCGAACCGGAACCGTCCCGGCGAGTTCTCCGAACCGGCCTGTGACGCGGTCGGGCCGAGCGCGTCGCGTAGCGCCTGGTGGGTCAGGTGGGTGGCGCTGTGCGCGCGGGCGATGGCGCGCCGCCGGCCGGTGTCGATGATCGCGTACCCGGTGGACCCGACGGACACCTCACCGACCTGGACGACACCGGAATGCACGCTCACGCCCGGTACCGGCTGCTGCACGTCCCGGACCACCACGACGGCGCCGGAGTCGAACGTGATCCGGCCGCTGTCGGCGAGCTGGCCGCCGCCCTCCGCGTAGAACGGCGTGCGGTCGAGGATGACCTCGACCTCGTCGCCCTCGCTGGCGGCCGGCGCCGCGACTCCGTCGACGAGCAGGCCCACGACGGTCGTCTCACCCTCGGTGTCCAGGTAGCCGGTGAACACCGTGCTGCCGGCGGTGTCCGCCACCTCCCGGTAGGTGGAGCGGTCACCGTGGCCGAGCTTCTTGGCCAACGAGTCGGCCTTCGCCCGGTCCCGCTGCTCGGTCATCAGGCGGCGGAAGCCCTCCTCGTCGACGCTCAGACCCTGCTCGGCGGCGATCTCCAGGGTCAGGTCGATGGGGAATCCCCAGGTGTCGTGGAGCTGGAACGCCCTGTCGCCGGACAGCACGGTCGACCCGGCGGCCTTCGTCTCGGTGACCGCGGTGTCGAGGATGCCCACCCCGGTACGGAGGGTCTTGAGGAACGCGGCCTCCTCCGCGAGCGCCACGGTCTCCACCCGACGGCGGTCGTCGACCAGCTCCGGGTACTGCTGGCCCATCGTGTCGATCACCACGCCGGCCAGCTCGCCGACGCACCGCCCGGAGACGCCGAGCAGTCGCATGTTGTGGATGGCGCGGCGCATGATGCGGCGCAGCACGTACCCGCGCCCCGTGTTGCCCGGGGTGACGCCGTCACCGATGAGCATCACCGAGGTGCGCATGTGGTCGGCGACCACCCGCAGCAGGACGTCGGAGGAGTCGGCGTCGCCGTACCGGACCCCGGTCAGTTCCGAGGCCCGGTCGATGACCACGCGCAGCGTGTCGGTCTCGTACATGTTCTGCACGCCCTGCAGGATCATCGCGAGGCGTTCCATGCCGAGGCCGGTGTCGATGTTCTTCGCGGGCAGGTCGCCGAGGATCGGGAAGTCGGACTTGCCGGTGCCCGCGCCCCGTACGTTCTGCATGAACACGAGGTTCCACAGTTCGATGTAGCGTTCCTCGTTGACGGCGGGCCCGCCGGCCTCGCCGAACTCGGGCCCCCGGTCGTAGCAGAGTTCCGAGGCCGGACCGCACGGGCCGGGCACGCCCATGGACCAGAAGTTCTCGTCCATGCCCATCCGCTGGATCCGCTCGGCGGGCACGCCGACGACCTCACGCCAGATCCGTTCGGCCTCGTCGTCGTCCTGGAACACCGTGATCCACAGCCGCTGCGGGTCGAGGCCGTAGCCACCGTCGGCGACGCTGCTGGTCATCAGCTCCCAGGCCAGCTCGATCGCGCCCTGCTTGAAGTAGTCGCCGAAGGAGAAGTTCCCGCACATCTGGAAGAACGTGCCGTGCCGGGTGGTCCTGCCGACCTCATCGATGTCCGGCGTGCGCACACACTTCTGCACGCTGGTGGCGCGCGGGTACGGCGGCGTGATCTCACCCAGGAAGTACGGCTTGAACGGTGCCATGCCGGCGGGGATCAGCAGCAGCGTCGGGTCGTCGGCCACCAGCGAGGCCGACGGCACCACGGTGTGTCCGCGCTGCTCGAAGAAGCGCAGCCAGCGACGTCGAATCTCTGCCGACTCCATCAGTGATCGTCCCTCCGGTCGTACCCGATCTCCCGCGCACAGCCGGGTGGTGGGTCGGCCGGTGCGACGCGCTCGACGGTCACGCTGTCGACGTCGCGGCCCGCGGTCGACCGCGGTGACGGGTCACCCGGGCTGAGGCTGGGACTGAAAGACGCCGGAAGGCCGGTGACGAACTCCGGTTGCGCCGGCGGCAGCCAACGACATTAGCCTACCGGCCGCCCGGTTCGTACCGTGTTCCCGCCGTACCGACCTGCGGTTCGGCCGCTCGTCAGCGGTGCGGTGCGGTGCGGTGCGGGAGCGGCGCGCCGCGGTTGCGTTCAGTGCGGCTCGGTGCGTACCGCGGTCGCGCTCAGTGCTCGAAGAGGCTGCTGACCGACTCGCCGTTGTGGATCCGCCGGATCGTCTCGGCGATGGCCGGCGCGATGGACAGCACCCGCAGCTTGTCGGGACGGTCGTCCTCGGACACCGGGACCGTGTTGGTGCAGACGATCTCGCAGATGTCGTCCTGCGCGGCGAGCCGGTGCAGCGCGCCGTTCGCGAAGAGGCCGTGCGTGCAGGCCACCCGGATGGACCGGACATCCTTGTCCCGCAACCGTTCGACGAGTTCGATCACCGTACTTCCCTTGGCGATCTCGTCGTCCAGCACGATGATGTCGCGGCCCTCGACGTCACCGATGATCGAGCTGATCTCGACCCGGTCGTCCTCGTACCGCTGCTTGGCGCCGGCCGCGACCGGTACGCCGAGCCGCCGGGCGAACGCGGACGCGGCCTTGGCGTTGCCCAGGTCCGGGGAGATGACGGTGGCGTTGGCCAGGTCGTACTGCTTGAAGTGGTCGGTCAGTTCACCCAGCGCGTGCAGGTGGTCGACCGGGACGCTGAAGAAGCCGTGCACCTGGGGTGAGTGCAGGGTCATGGTGAGAATGCGGTCCGCGCCGGCGGTCTGGATCAGGTCGGCGACGAGGCGACCCCCCAGCGAGATGCGCGGCGCGTCCTTCTTGTCGGACCGCGCGTACGCGAAGTGCGGCATCACGACCGTGACGCGGGCCGCCGAGGCACCCTTCGCCGCGTCGACCATCAGCAGCAGCTCGACCAGGTGTTCCTGGACCGGTGGTACGAGGGGCTGGATCAGGAAGACGTCGCGCTCCCGGCAGTTGGCCTCCAGCTGGACCTCGAGACAGTCGTTGGCGAACCGCTGCACCTGCGACGGCTGCAGTGCGCTGCCGACGTGGGAGCAGACCTCCCTGGCCAGGGTGGGGTGGGCGCTGCCGCTGAATATCGCGATGTCTTTCACTGGCGTCTCCTCGATGGCACCGGAAAGCAACTCGACGAATACCAGAAAGCGGGTCAGACCCGGCGGAGCGGACCAGCCAGGCGTCTCGCAGATTAACAGACACCATCGTGGTCGCGAAGGCCGCGAGCCGGGCTGGAAGCATCCATATAGGACAGTTCAAGAACGGCTCAACGGTCGGTCGACGATCCCTCGAACCGGGCGCCGGATGTGGGTACGGTGGCGCCCCCGGCCAGCGCCGCGAGCCCGATCAGGGCGGTCAGGACGGCGAACACCGCGGGGTAGCCGCCGAACAGTCCGGCGAGCCCCGCCCCCGCCGCCGGGGCGACCGCCGCGGCCAGCATGCTCGGCGTGGACAGCAGGCCGTTGAGCCGCCCGTAGTGCGCGGTGCCCCAGCGTTCCGACACCGCCGTCGCCTGCAGGAGCGTGAACACGCCACGGGTGACGCCGGCCAGTACCGCGCCGGCGACCAACAGCACGGTCGGCCCGGGCACCAGGCCGAGCAGCCCCGTCGTGACCGTCCCCGCCACCAGGATGAGCAGGGTGCGGGACCGGACCGTGGTACGGGCGATCAGTCGGGGATAGCCGAGTCGGCCGGCCACCTGTCCGATTCCGCCCAGGCCCAGGGCGATCGCGGCGACGTCGCCGCTGGCGCCGCGCTCACGCAGCAGCGGAACCTGGTTGATCACGACCGCGTACGTCGCGAACGAGGCGACCCCGATCACCACCACGAGCACCCGGAACGCGCGGCTGCGGGCGATCTCGGCCGGCCCGCTGGGCGGCCCGACCGCGGCCGGTGCGCCCGGTGACCCGGCACCGGCCCGTGGGGAACGGGCGGCGTCGACACCCGGACCGGTCTGCCCGCCGGCCGTCGGGTCGCTGCCCGGGTCGGTCCGCAGCGACCGGGTCGGTGGTGCGGCGGGCTCCCGGTGCGGGCCGGCGTCCGCCTCGACCCACGGAAGCCGCAGGCCCCACAGATGCGCCGGGATCGTGAGCGCGCCCAGCAGCACGGCCAGCACCAGGTACACCTGCCGCCACGACAGGTGCGCCGCGAGCTGGCCCGTCAGCGGTGCGAAGACGGTACTGGCCAGCCCGCCGACCAGGGTGAGTGTGGTCAGCGCGGGCACCCGGTCCGGGCCGTACCAGCGGGTCAGGGCGGCGAACGCCGGCGGATACAGAAGGCCGGCCATCGCGCCCCCGACCGGCACCCAGGCCAGCAGGAACCAGCCGAGGCCGGGGGCGAGGGCCACCCCGGCGAGCGCGGGGACGGCGAGGACGGCGGCGACGGTCATCACGGGGCGTGGGCCGGAGCGGTCCAGCCAGCGCCCGATCGGTATCCCGCCGATCGCGGCGGTCAGCAGCCCGACGGTCAGGCCGGTGGTGACCGCGGCGAGCGGCCACCCGGTGGAGGCGCTGATGCCCGGCGCGAGCACCGGGAACGCGTAGTACAGGATGCCCCAGCTGGAGATCTCGGTGACGCAGAGCAGGATCAGCACCCGGCGGAGCCGCGATCGCGGAATCGCCGGGGTGTCCGGGCTGGCTGTCGGTACGACGTGGCGGGTGGACCCCGGAGCGCCTGGGCGGTCCCGTTGCCCCGTCACCGTTACCTCCGCGCTCGTCCGACTGTCCCGCCCGCCAGTATTCCCACGTCGCGGCCGGTCCGGGCGAATGCTCCCACCGATGTGACGGTCCGTACCGCGGACCGGCCGCGTCGTCACCCGCCGTCGACATCGCGACCCCCGACGTACCGGCCGCAGGGCGCAGCCGGTCCCGTTTCGTCCCGAAGCCGGCGACCGCGGTCGCGAGTGCGGTGTGGCGCGGTCGGCAATCGGTGGATCTGTGGTTTCCGGCTAGCGGTAATGCGTTCCGCCCGGCACCGGACGATGCTGAGGTACATGGCCACGCGCTGCCTCATAGTCGACGACAGCGCCCACTTCTTGCGGGCGGCGCGCAGCCTGCTGGAACGGGAAGGGATGAACGTGGTCGGGGTGGCCATGAGCGGCGCCGAGGCCATGACCCGGATCGGGGAGCTCACACCGGACGTGGTGCTGGTCGACATCGACCTCGGCGGCGAGAGCGGTTTCGACCTCGCCCGCACCGTTCGGGAGCGGACCGTGGCGCTGAACGGGCAGGGGCGGCCGCTGCCGATCATCATGATCTCCAGCCACGCCGGCGAGGACTACCAGGACCTCATCGAGGACAGCCCCGCGGTGGGGTTCCTCGGCAAGTCGATGCTGTCGGCGGGCGCGATCCGTTCCCTGCTCTGACCCACGGCCCCGACGGATCCACGTGGACGTGGCAAAAGCCTGTGCCACAAGGGATCCCGTCGATCAGCTGTTCTCCAGGAACGCGATCACGGCCAGTACCCGGCGGTGGTCGTCGTCGGTCTCCGGCAGCTGGAGCTTGGTCAGGATGCTGTGCACGTGCTTCTCCACCGTGCCTTCGGTGATCCACAACAGGTGTGCGATGCCCGTGTTGGACCGGCCCTCCGCCATCAGTTTCAGGACCTCCCGCTCACGCAGGCTCAGGTCACCCAGCTTGTCGTCCCGGTGGTGTGCGGTGACCAACTCGTGCACCAGCCCCGGATCCATGACAGAGCCACCCTTTGCGATCCGTTCCAGGGTCTCGGTGAACTCGTACACGTGCGTGACACGGCTCTTGAGCAGATAACCGACTCTTTGTCCGCTGGCCAGTAGATCCATTGCGTGCTCTACTTCGACATAGGCCGAGAGGACGAGGATGCCGATCTGCGGGAACTGTTCGCGGATCGCGCGGGCTGCCTCAAGCCCTTCTGTGGTATGCGTGGGTGGCATCCGGATGTCGGTGACAACCAGATCGGGAACGTGCTGTCGTACCGCGGCGAGAAGCTGCGCCCCGTCGCCCGCCTGCGCGACGACGGTGAAATTGGACCGTTCGATCAGGCTGGCGATGCCCTCCCGAAGCAGGACATCGTCCTCAGCCAGCACGACACGCGCCCGTTCCGTACCGGGATTCGGCGTTTCCCGCCCCGACGTTGGCTCCATGGGTCGTTCACACCCCTCAGGGGTCGTCTCTCAGCCTCTTCCAGTGAACACGGTGCGAGGGCATCGGTGGGGTGACTCGCGGACGGCGGTACCGGCTTGTCGGTCACAACACGCCGGTCGTACGGCCCGAGCGGGTCGCCGGAGCGGCCGGTGAGAGGTGGCCTGGTCCGACGCATGGTCGTGGCGAGCACGTTGCTCGCGACGGTCCTCGCCAGTGTCTTCGCGTTCCTGATCTACGCGGTCACGGTGCAGCGCGACGCCGCCGAACTGGCCCGCAACACCCAGGAGGAACTGGCCGTCTCGAACAAGCTGGAGCGGCTCGTGATCGACATGGAGACCGGCGAGCGCGGCTACGTGCTGACCCACAACCCGTCGTTCCTGAAACCGTGGCACAGCAGCCAGAAACAGATACCGCCGACGGGCCGGCAGTTGACCTCGTTGGTGCACAGTCCGTCCCAGGTCCACCGGACGCACCAGATCCTCCAGGAGACGAACTCGTACATCCATGACTATTCGATCCCGGTGGTGGACGCGTCCCGGCGCGGTGACCAGTCCGCGTCGAGCGTCGGGACCACGCTGGAGGGCAAGGCCCGGGTGGATTCGCTGCGGACCCTGTTCGACGACTTCGCCGCCACCGCGCAGCGGCTGAGCGGCCCGCGCAACGAACGCGCCGAGGACGCGGCCAACGGGGCGATCCTGGGCGGGATCCTCGGCGCGGCCGGGTCCGCCGTACTCGTCGTCGCGTTCGCCATCTACCTGTCCCGGTCCATCGTGCGGCCGGTACGCGAGGGTGCCGAGATGGCCGGCCGGCTGGCCGGCGGTGACCTGTCCACCCGGATGCCGGAGAGCGGGATCGCCGAGATCGGTGTGCTGCAGCACTCGTTCAACACGATGGGCTCGTCGCTGCAACGCAGTCGGAACCAGCTCTCCCGGCTCGCCGAGGAACAGGCGGCGCTGCGCCGGGTGGCGACCCTGGTGGCCCACGGTGTGCCCAGCGACGAGGTGTTCACGGCGGTGGCGGAGGAGATCGGCGGACTGCTCGACCTCGACGGCGCCACCATGTTCCGGTACGAGGCGGACGGCGCGGTCACCGTCGTGGCCGGGTGGGGCGCGACCGGCATGGCCATACCCGTCGGAACCCGGGTGTCCCTGGACGGGCAGAACATTCCGGCGATGGTGCTGGCCGACGGCCTCACCGCGCGGATCGACGATCTCACCGACGTACCCGGAACGCTGGCCGAACGGCTCCGCCGGGTCGGGGTCCGTTCGGTGGCCGGCGCGCCGATCACCGTCGAGGCGCGCACCTGGGGTGTGATGACCGCGTTGTCCACCCGGGAGGAACCGCTGCCCGCCGACACCGCGTCCCGGTTCGCCGACTTCACCGACCTGGCCGCGACGACCATCGCGAACTCCCAGGCCCGCGCGGACCTGATCGAGTCCCGGGCGCGGGTGGTCGCCGCGACCGACCAGACCCGCCGCCGGATCGAGCGCAACCTGCACGACGGGGTGCAGCAGCGGCTGGTCTCGATCACCCTCGACCTGCGCAACGTCGAGGCGGACCTGCCGGACGAGCTGCCGGCGCTGCGTACCGAACTGTCCGAGGTGGCCGACGAACTGGCCGGCGCCCTCGACGACCTGCGCGAGGTGTCCCGGGGCATCCACCCGGCGATCCTGTCCGAGGCGGGCCTGGGGCCCGCGGTACGCGCGCTGGCGCGCCGTTCGCCGCTGCCCGTCGAGGTCGACCTGCGGCTGGAGAAGCGGCTCCCGCAGCCGATCGAGGTGGCCGCCTACTACGTGGTGGCCGAGGCGCTGACGAACGCCACGAAGTACGCGGAGGCCTCCGCCGCGAGCGTCTCGGCGGTGGTCCAGGACGGCAGCTTCCGCGTGACGATCACCGACGACGGTGTCGGCGGCGCCGACCCGCAGCGCGGCTCCGGGCTGATCGGCCTGCACGACCGGGTCGAGGCGCTCGGCGGGACGCTGCGGGTGACCAGTGTGGCCGGCCAGGGCACCAGCCTGGACGTGGCCGTCCCGCTCGACAGCAAGGGGTAGTCGGCGGATGTTCCGGCGCCGGCCGTCGCCCGGTCGGTTTCGCCCGGTTCTCTCGGCGTGAACCCGCCGCAATGCGGTGACAAGGGACAAACACTCTTCCGGTTAACCGGTAACGGGGGGTGGCGGTCGACGGGTAGCGAGAGATGCCGGCTGCCTGCGAAGACATCCGCGCCGGGCCAGGGGAAGCTTGCATGCATAGGGCACCCCCAGCCACAGGAGATCGAGATGCGGCAGACGCGGATCAGCAGGCAGCACCGGTCGGTGCTGGCCCGGCGGCGCACGACGCAGGACCAGTTCCTCGCTCTCGACCCCCGTGACCCCGACGTAGTTCGTGTGAAGCGCCTGCTTGCCCGCCAGGCGCAGGTGAGCGGCCGTCAGGCCGACC
>JBAUUM010000420.1:0-2882 GCA_049582705.1 Actinocatenispora sp. | reverse complement strand
CCGCCGCGCCGGCGGCCCGACGACCCGGCGACCCGGCCGGGCCGGGAGAAGAAGCGCGCGCCGCAGCGTGCCCCCGGCAAGGGCGCCGCGCCGAAACTCGCGAAGCCGCAGTTCAAGGACCGTCCGGCGCCCGTCGAACTGGCCACCACCGAGATCGCCGGACACCTCACGTTCACCCCGACCAGCGTCACCGCCTGGTACTGGCTGCCGGAGATGCGGTGGGCGTTCCGGCCGGACACCGAACGCGAGGCGATGATCGTCGCCATCGCCGAGCAGTACGCCGGCCTGGCCGGGTTCCGGCTGCACCTGCGCCGCACCACCCGGCCGTTCCCGGCGGACGAGTGGGCCCGGACCGTCAACTCCAACACCCCGCACCCGCTGCCCACCCCGCCCGGCGCGCCCACCTGGTCCGACCACATCGTCAACGCGCAGCGGCACCTGCTGTCCGTCAACCATGCCGAGGGCCAGACCTACCTGGGCATCACGTTCGCCCGCCGTACCTTCCGGGACAACCTCGCCGAGCGGATCGGCGCGCTCCGCGGCAAGGGAGTCGGCCACGCCGAACGCAACCGGGCCGCGCGCATGGTCGGGCAGTTCGACGAGGTACTCGGCGCGTTCGGGATGCGCGGCAGGCGCGTCACCCCCACCGAGCTGGAGTGGCTGATCTACCGCAGCGTCGCGCTGTGCATGGACCCGCCGCAGATGCTGTCGTCCATCCGGCGGGCCGACTGGGAGACCTCCGACCTGCTCGCGCTGACCGAGCACGTCGAGCGGTACCGGACCCCGTACGGCTCCACCGTGAAGCTGGTCAACCGGATGACCGGCGAGGAGCAGCACGCCTGCGTACTCACCGTCGGCCGGATGGAACCGCTGGAGATCCCGGAACGCCACGAGCCGTGGATGCACTTCCACGAGCGGCTGCCGTGGCCCATGGAGATCTCGTCCCGGGTCGACGTGCTCGGCCCCGGTGACACGTTCCGCAACCTGGAACACCGGCTGCGGATGATCCGGTCCCAGCAGAGCGACTACGTCGAACACGGCATGGACGTACCGCCCGAGCTGGAACGACTGGCACGGCGGGCCCTGGTCGTCGGCGACGACATGACCACCGGCCTGCCGCTGGACGCCAGCCGGGTACACGGCTGGCACCGCATCGCGGTCGGCGGCCGCACCCGCGAGGAATGCCTCGAACGGGCCCGCACCCTGACCAAGATGTACTCCCGGGACCTGCGCGTGTCCCTGCAACACCCCAAGAACCAGGACTGGCTCGCGCGCGAGTTCATCCCCGGTGAGCCCATCGCCAACACCGGATACGTACGCCGGATGCCGGTCAAGCTGTTCGCCGCGGCGCTGCCGCAGGCCGCGTCCACCGTCGGCGACCGGCGCGGCGACCTGATCGGCCGCACCGCCGGCACCTGCCGCCGACCCGTCTTCCTCGACCTGCACTTCCCCATGGAGGTACGGGAACGCTCCGGCCTCGGCGTCTTCGTCTCCGAGCCCGGTGGCGGCAAGTCCACCCTCGTCGGCGGCCTCGGCTACCTGGCCGCGCGACGCGGCGTGCAGACCACGCTGCTCGACCCGTCCGGCCCGCTCGCCCGGCTCTGCGACATGCCCGAACTCCGTCCGTACTCCCGGGTACTGAACCTGACCGGATCGGACCAGGGCACGCTCGCGCCGTACGCGCTCATCCCGACGCCGACCCGCAACCACTTCGCGACCGGCGCCGCGGGCGACCGCGAGTACGAGATCTCCGTGTCCAACGCCCGGGCCGAGCGCCGCATGCTCGTCCAGGACATCTGCTCGATGCTGATCCCGCCGCAGGTCACCCGGGAGGCATCCACCGCCGCCCTGCTGCGGCACGCGTCCCGGCAGGTGCCCGCGGAGGAGACGTCCACCCTGGACGACATCGTCCGCGCCCTGCGGGAAACCGACGACGACGGCGTCGAACTGGCCAACCTGCTGATGGACGCGGCCGAGATGCCGCTGGCCATGCTGTTCTTCGGCCGGCCGCCCGAGAGCCTCGCCGACCCCGAACACCGCGACGTGCTGACCGTCATCACCATGGCCGGGCTGCGCCTGCCGGACCTGAAGATCGAACGCGAGTACTGGTCCGCGGAGGAGCAGCTGGCCCTGCCGATGCTGCACACCGCGCACCGGCTGGCCGTACGGCGCTGCTACGGCGGCGACATGCGCACCCGCAAGCTGGTGGGCCTCGACGAGGCGCACTTCATGGAGGGCTGGCGGTCCGGCCGTTCGTTCCTGGTCCGGCTCGCCCGCGACTCCCGCAAGTGGAACATCGCCGGCCTCGTCGCGTCCCAGAACCCGAAGGACATCCTCGGGCTCGACGTACAGAACCTCGTTTCCACGGTCTTCGTCGGCCGTATCGCCGAGGACCCCGAGATCGCCGCGGAGGCTCTGCGGCTGCTCCGCGTGCCCCGCGACGTCGGCTACGAACAGACCCTCGGCACGTTGTCACAGGCCGAGATCGCCTCCGACGACCGCCTCAACTACCGCGAGTTCGTCATGCGCGACGTCGACGGGCGCGTACAGCGCATGCGCGTCGACCTGTCGTACGTCCCGCGCCTGCTCGACTACCTCGACACCACGCCCACCCAGCCCGGTGACACCGCCCAGTCCCGATCCACGCCCGCAGCCCGCGGCGCATCGCATCAGGAGGCGTAAGGATGATCACGCGGCTGGCCCGTTCCCGCCCCGGCACCTCGTCACGACCCGCCAGCCGCCACGAACGTCGGGTCTCCCTGCTTCTCGCCATCATGATGGCGGCGGTCGCCGTACTCTTCTGGCCCGCGCAACCCGCCAACGCCGCCCCATCCCACTGCAATCTGAAGCAGTGGCAGGACCCGCAGCAGGTCGCCAACTGC
>JBAUUM010000419.1:0-2256 GCA_049582705.1 Actinocatenispora sp. | reverse complement strand
CAGCAGCCGGGCGCCCCCGCCGGTCCCGCGCCGGTCCGGCCGCACGTACACCCGGGTCAGTTCGACGGTGCCGGCGTCCTGGACACGCAGCCCCGCGCAGCCGGCCGGCTCACCCCGGTACCGGCCGAGCAGGAACAACCCGGTCGGCGGCGCGAGATCGTCGCTCGGAAACTCGGCGAGGCCCCACTCGATCTCCGCGGGGGTCGAGTCCCGGCCATGGTGCAGCCGGTAGTAGCGATCGCTGACCTCGATGAAGTACTCGCGTAGCAGCGCCGCCGCGGGATCGGATCCGACCGGTGCCACGGCGACGACCCAGTCCTGGCCACCACTCATGCCGGCATTGTCGCGACCCGCACGCGGTGCCCGCCAACCACTTTCCTTGTGATGTCCTCAGCACGGCCCGCAGTGGCCCGCGCGCCATATCGTACGGTTCATGGCTTACCGACGGCTTCTGTTCGCCGCCGCGGTGCTGTGCGCGGCGCTCACCGTCCCGGCGCCCGCCTGGGCCTCGCCCTCCCTCGCCCAGGCACCGGACTGCTCGGAGCGGCTCTACGACCCGGCCGGGCGACTGGCTCCGAGCAGCGCCCGGCAGGCGTCGCTGGACAACGTGATCGACGCCCTCATCTCGCAGGGCGCCCAGGTGCGGGTCCGGGTGTACGACACGCCCACCAGGGGCGGCATCGACCAACAGGAGAGCGCCGACGAACGGCACTGTCCGTCCTGGCTGGACGACGGGAAGCGGCAACCGACCCTGCTCGTGGTCGCGGTGTCGATCGACGAGCGCCAGACCGGCATCTACTACGGCTCCGACTACGACAAGGCGTTGGACGGCTCCTGGCGGGACATCCAGGACCAGAAGATGAACCCGGAGTTCGCCGCCGGCCACTACGCCGCCGGGCTGGACATCGGCCTGCACGCCATCCAGAAGCGGATCGAGGCCGCCCCGCCGCCCCACCACGGCGTCAGCTTCGCCTTCCTCGGTGTCGCCGCGCTCCTCCTCGGTACTCCCGTCGCGCTCGTCATCATCAGCCTGGTCCGGTCCCGGCGGCGCACCGGTCTCGGTGCCGTGTACACCGGCGGCAGCTCCGCCGCCAGCAACTTCTCGTCGTCCGGCAGCTACGGCGGGGACTCCGGCTCGTCCAGTTCCGGCGGGGGCGGTGGCGACAGCGGCGGCGGATCGAGTTCCTGGTGATGCTGCGCCCCGGTGCCGGGAGCCGGGCGGCGTGACTCAGGGCAGGTAGCCGCGCAGGAAGGCCCGGACCCCCGCGGTGGCGATCTCGGCGATCTCGTCCGTCGGCATCGGCACAGCGCCGTGGTACGTGCGGCTGGTGACCTCGGACGCGGCCAACAGCACGAAGTGGGTGGCCGCGCGATCTGCGTCGTCGATGTGCAGCAGGCCCCGGTCGGCGAGGGTCTGAAGGTGCCGCGCGATCTCCCGCCGTACCCGCAGGGGACCAACCTGCTGCCATGAGTCGACGGCCTCCTGGGGTACGTGGCCGACCTCGGCGTTGATCTGCCGCACCAGCGCGAAGTGGTCGGCAAAATCGCTCGTGGGTGTCGCCCAGGCGCACCCGAACTCGGTCAGGTCGGCCTCCAGGTCGGTGACCCTGCGCAGGTGACGGTCGACGATGGCGATCTGCGCGTCCGCGACCTGGGTGGCGCTGTCCTCGATGACGGTCTGGAACAGCTGCGCCTTGTCGTCGAAGTGGTTGTAGATGGTCCGGGTGGACACGCCGGCCTCGGTCGCGATGGTGGCCATGCTCGCCCGGGTGTAGCCGTCGCGGGAAAACACGGCGAGGGCGCCGCGAAGGATCGCCCGACGCTTGTCCGGCAGCCCTCGACGAGCCTCGTCGGACGAATCGTGCCTGGTCACAGCATGATCCTTTCATTTTCTGCCATCATCGATTTACCATTTGCCATACACGTTGTACTGTAACAGGAGTTCAGGCCCCGACCCAGGAGGACGACTCGGATGCAGCCGCTCAAGATCGCCATCATCGTCGGCAGCACCCGCCCGCGCCGTCGCAGCCCTGCCGTCGCCGACTGGGTGCACCGGCTCGGCACCGGGCACGCCCGGGACACCGGCAGCCCGGTGACGTACCGGGTCGTCGACCTCGCCGAGTACTCGCTGCCGATGCTCGACGAGGCCGTACCCGCCGCGATCGGCGCCTACGACAACCCGCACACCGAACGGTGGGCCGCGACCATCGACGAGTACGACGGGTTTGTGTTCGTGACCCCCGAGTACAACCACTC
>JBAUUM010000418.1:0-4447 GCA_049582705.1 Actinocatenispora sp. | reverse complement strand
ACCGGACCGCGGAACGCCCGCCGCCGCCCTCGGTGCCGTGGCGCGCGCGTCCCGGACCGGAAATGCCTTGCACCCGCCGGCGAACGGCGGGTATACCCAGGGCACCTGCGAGCGTGGAAGGAGGTGCGGCGATGTTCACCCAGTCTCATCCCGCGCTCCCGATGGCGGACCGATGCCGTTGATCATCGGGAGCACACCATGGTCAAGGAGACCGCATGCATCCCGTGGTGCGCAGCATCACCATCGACACCGTCGGTGATCCGTTCTATCTCGCCAGGTTCTGGGGTCAGCTCTTCGGGCGTCCCATGCACGTCGAGGACCAGCCGGGTGATCCGGAGGCGATCGTCCTGGGCACCGACCAGTGCCCACAGCTCCTCTTCATCCAGGTGCCCGAGACCAAGACGGTCAAGAACCGGGTGCACTTCGACATCCACCCGGTCGGTGACCGGACCCGCGACCAGGAGCTGGACCGCGCGCTCAAGCTCGGTGCCACGCTGTTCGCGGATCACCGGGAACCGGACGGCACCGGGTTCGTGGTGCTGACCGATCCGGAAGGCAACGAGTTCTGCATCGAACGCAGTGCCGCGGAGAAGGCCGCGACGTGCCGTGCCGGCAAGCCGGCGGCGGCCGAGCAGCCGTCGGTTGATCCGACCCCGGCCGAGCCGAGTCCCGAACTCGTCGGCTGATCCACCGGTGCCGGGTCGACCCGTCAGTCGGGTCGGCCCGGCCCACCGATTCCGGCCAACAGTGCGTCGACGATGCGTTCGGCGAGCCGCTCCTTGGCCAGGTGCGGATGCCAGCGCAGCGCGGTCTGGAGCGTCACCGGGCCGGTGAGCAGGGCCAGCGCGAGCTCCACGTCCAGGTCCGGGGAGAGTTCGCCGGTGTCGACACCGCGGCGCAGAACGTCGCGGATGACGTTGCGGCGCTCCTCCACCCAGGCGACGTACCGGTCGTAGAGCGCCGGGTTGCGGTTGATCTCCGGAGCGAGGCAGGGCAGGATCTGCCCGGCCCGGCTACGGGTGGGACTGATCTGACCGAGCAACGTGATGAGGTCGTCGCGTACCGACTGCCCGGCCGGCGCGGCGATCGTGCCCTTGAGGGTCACGATCGCGTCCATCACGAGCGCTTCCTTGTTCGGCCACCGTCGGTAGACGGTGGCCTTGCCGACGCCCGCCCGCGCGGCGACCGCCTCCATGGACAGCGCGTCCACGGTGCTGCCCTCGCCGATCATGTCGAGGACGGCGTCGATGATCGCCTCGTCGGCGTGCGCGGAGCGCGGCCGGCCGGGCGGTCGGGCGGTTGCGCTGCTGCGCTCGGTCACGGTGTTCATTCTGTCGGTGCGCCGACCGTTTCGACCACCCGACCGTCGGACCGCTGCCCGGGAATCTGGGCGGGCCCGACGGGCGTGGCCGGGCCTCGGCCGGGCAACCACACCAGTACGACCAGGGCGCCGAGGGCGGCGACCACGCCCGAGCCGACCGCGGCCACGTGCATGGCGCTGACGAACGCGTCGTTCGCCGGCCCGAGCAGGGCACGCCCCGCCGGCCCGAGCGAACCCGCGACGCCGTACGTGGAGGCGAGTGACTCGGCCGCGGTGTCCCGGACGCCGCCGGGCAGGTGCGCGAGGTGCGGGGTGATCTCCGTGCGGTACACCGAGGACAGCACCGAACCGAGGACCGCGACGCCGAGCGCGCCGCCGACCTGTCGGATGGTGTTGCCGACGGCGGAGCCGACGCCGGCCTTCTCCCGCGGCAGCACCGACATGATGGCCTCGGTCGACGGCGGCGCCACGTTGGCCATGCCGAGCCCCTGCACGAAGAACAGCAGCTCCAGGACGGCGATCGGCGTGTCGGTCTGGAGCAGCGCGAAGCCGCCCAACGACACGGCGACCAGCAGCAGGCCGACGGTGCAGACCGCCTTGGCGCCGAACCGGGCGACCAGTCGCGAACTGAGCGGCGCGAACACGATCTGGGCCGCGGCGAACGGCAACAGCAGCAGGCCCGAGTCCAGTGCGCTGTACCCGCGTACCAGCTGGATGTAGAAGACCGAGAAGAAGAACGTGCCCATCGCGGCGAAGAACATCAGCCCGGTGGCGGCGACGGCCGCGGAGAACCGCGGGTCACGGAACAGCCGGACGTCCAGGGACGGGAACGTCACCCGACGCTCGTAGAGCACGAAGCCCACCAGGATCACCACGCCGGCCACGATGGAGCCCCACACGATGGGGCGGCCCCAGTCGCCGTGCTCGCCACCGGCGACGATGCCGTACACGAGGGAGATCAGGCCGGCGATGGACAGCAGCACGCCGGGCAGGTCGATCCGGCCGGGGCTGGGGTCGCGCGACTCGGGCACCAGCAGTCGGATCATCACCAGGCCGAACGCGACGATGGGCAGGTTGATCAGGAAGACCGAGCCCCACCAGAAGTGCTCCAGCAGGACGCCGCCGAGGATCGGCCCGATCGCGATCGCGAGGCCGATCGAGCCGGCCCACACGCCGATGGCCCGGGCCCGCTCACGCGGGTCGAACACCGCGGAGATGATCGCCAGGGTGGCGGGCAGTACCGCCGCGCCGCCGACGCCCATCAGCGCGCGGGCGCCGATCAGCTGGCCGGAGGTCTGCGCGTACGCGGAGGCCAGCGAGGCCAGGCCGAACACGGCGAGCCCGCCGAACAGCATCAGGCGCCGGCCGAACCGGTCACCCAGGATGCCGAAGCTGAACAACAGACCGGCGAAGACCAGCGTGTAGGCGTTGATGGTCCATTCCAGCTCGCTCTGGGTGGCGCCCAGGCCGATGTCCGGGTCGGCGATGGTCTTCATCGCCACGTTGAGGACGGTGTTGTCGAGAACGACCACCAGCAGGCTGATGACCAGTACTCCGAGGATCAACCAGCGGCGAGGGTGGCCGCTGTTGTCGCCTGCCTGCATGACTCTCCGATTTCAGATACGGATCCGACTCGTAATGTATTTGGGTAGCCTAACCGCGGCCGCCACGATACGAGCCGTCGTCGTATCGAAAGTCACACCGGGCCCGACGCACCGACGCGGCGAACGTCCTGGCGGGTGCCCCCGACGCACCGAACGCCCCGGCGGGTGCGCCGGGGCGTTCGGGGGTGGACCTACGGTCAGGCGGGCAGGCTGGCCACGCCCACGGGCAGGAACCGCTTGCCGGTCACCTTCTCGCTGACGCCGGTCCGGTCCAGGTACGGCGTGACGCCGCCCAGGTGGAACGGCCAGCCGGCGCCGAGGATCATGCACAGGTCGATGTCCTGCGCCTCGGCGACCACGCCCTCGTCGAGCATCTGCCGCGCCTCCTGCGCCAGTGCCGACAGTGCCCGGTCGCGGACCTGCTCCTCGGTCAGCACGGTGCTGCCGACCTTCAGCAGGTCGAGAACCTCGGGATCGACCGTGGGAGTGCCGTTGGCGTCCCACGTGTACACACCCGGCTTGCCGGACTCGACCAGCCGCGCCAGGTTGTCCGAGACGCCGAACCGGTCCGGGTATGCGGCGTGCAGGGTCTCCGACACGTGATGGGCGACCGCGACCCCGACGAACTGGAGCAGTACGAACGGGCTCATCGGCAGGCCCAGCGGTGCCAGCGCCTTGTCCGCCACCTCGATCGGCGTGCCCTCGTCGACGGTGGCGAACACCTCGCCGAGGAAACGGGTCAGCAGGCGGTTGACCACGAACGCCGGCGAGTCGCTGCACAGCACGCTGTTCTTCTTCAGCTGCTTGCTGACCGCGAACGCGGTCGCCAGGGTGGCGTCGTCGGTCGCGCCGCCGCGCACGATCTCCAGCAGCGGCAGTACCGCCACCGGGTTGAAGAAGTGGAACCCGACGACCCGCTCGGGGTGCGCCAGGTCGGCCGCCATCTCGGTGATCGACAGCGACGACGTGTTCGTCGCGAGGACCGCCTCCGCCGTGACGATCTGCTCGATCTCGGCGAACAGCTGCTTCTTGACCGCCATGTTCTCGAACACGGCCTCGATCAGGAAGTCGGCGTCGGCGAACACCGCGCGATCCACCGACCCGGTCACCAGCGCCTTCAGCCGGTTGGCCTTGTCGGAGCCGATCCGACCCTTGCCGAGCAGCTTGTCGACCTCGGCGTGCACGTACGACACGCCCTTGTCCACACGCTCCTGGTCGAGGTCGGTCAGCACGACCGGTACCTCGAGCCGCCGGACGAACAGCAGGGCCAGCTGGCTGGCCATCAGTCCGGCGCCCAGCACCCCGACCTTGGTCACCGGCCGGGCCAGGGACTTGTCCGGCGCGCCCACCGGTCGCTTGGCGCGGCGCTGGACCAGGTCGAAGGAGTAGAGCCCGGCGCGCAGCTCCTCGGTCATCAGCAGGTCGGCGAGCGCCTCGTCCTCGGCCGCGGTGCCGTCCGCGAACGACGCGGTCTTCGCCGCCGCCATCAGGTCCAGCGCGGCGTACGGCGCGGGCGCCGCAC
>JBAUUM010000417.1:0-2355 GCA_049582705.1 Actinocatenispora sp. | reverse complement strand
GGTCGGGTCGGCGTCGCCGGCAGGGGATCGGACCGGCGCGCCCGGCAGCGCGCGCACCGTGGGTGCGTCCCGGCCAAGCCGCTCGGCCGGGACGTGGGTGCAGCGGCCGGTGGCCCGGAGCGGTCCGGCGCGTTCGGGTGTCGCGATGTGGCCGAGGACGAAGCCGACGCCGGCACAGCCCAGGCCGAACATCGTGAGTACGACGGTCAGGGTCGTCATCGCGGCGGCTCCCCGAGGGGGAGCGGGTCGCGTCGGACGTTCATCGCCGCAGGTCCGGCCGGCACCGTCGGGCGTTGACTCGTCGGTGGCGCCGGCGGATACGATGCGGGAGTCTCCATGGTCCTCCTGGACTGTGATGTGAGGCGCGGGCGCGGTGCGGCTTTCCAGGGCATGGCACCGCGCCCACTTGCGTCCGTGGCCGACGGTCGGTGCGCCGGCGGATCGTCGGTCGGGTGCTGGCGGATCCGGGTCGAGGTCACAGCCACTCCAGCTTCAGCGGGTACAGCCGGCTCCAGCGCGCCTCGGCGCGGCCGGCGTCCCGGTGGTGCGCGGTGTCGAGCCGGCCGTCGCCGGTGACGCGGTACAGGACCGCGTGCCCGTCGAACTGGCTGCCCCACCACATGACCGGGTCGGTCGGCTTCCAGATCGTGACGAACTCCTCGTACTGCGGGTCGTCCGGATCCAGCACCAGTGCGAAGTGCTTCGGCAACGCCGGCATGACCAACGCCTTCGGTGGTGCGGTCATCAGGTACCTCCGAGCTGGAATGTTGTGTGCGTTCGACCCTCAGCCGGGCCTTTCGCGGCCCGCAATCGTCGACCGTCGTCGACGGGCATCGAAACGGTTCGATGGGTTACCCACATGTCCTGTGACGGGTTCCTCAGTTACCGTCACAGTCTCACATCGACGCATCGTCCGGTCAAGTCGTACGTGCTGTCAGATTGCGGCCGTGGGCATAGAGAAAGGCCGATGGCCAGAGCGGTGGCTCTGGCCATCGGCCTTGCGAAGCTGGGCGGCCAGCGGACGCTGGCTGGTCGTCAGTCGGAGTGTGGGTGCTCGAACTCGCCGTCGTGGACGCCGCCGGTGAAGCATTCCCACTCGTGCGGGGTGAACTGCAGGATCGGTCCGTTGCGGTCCTTGCTGTCGCGGACCCCAACCGTCCCGTCGTCGGCGAAGGAGACTTCGACGCAGCCGCCGTTGCCGGCTCCGCTTCGAAGGGACTTGCGCCAGGCCCGGAACTTCTCGTCCATGGTGAAGCCTCTACCTCACTGCTTCGTGAGCTGCTTGATCGCCTTCGCGAGCAGCTCAATGCTCTGATCCTCGGGCAACGCTACCTGGTCCAGACGCTTCCACAGCCGCTCGTAAGGTGTCACCTCCGGCTCGGCGGTCCAGACGAAGTCCTTCTGAACGGCTTCCATTGCCACGACGGTCGGGTCGCCCGGGTCCGGGTAGCGGTAGATCTGGAACATCGTGTGCGGGACGACCGAGTCGGTCAGGTCCACAGCTACCGGCAGGATGCGTAGTCGCACCCGGGGATGAGACGCTGCCGCATCCGCGAGACGCTGCAACTGCTGTGCCATGACCCGCGGTTGTGCGGTGACACGGCCGACGGTGATCTCCTCCGCGATGACGTCGAGCTGTGGCCCGTTGTCGGCGTCGAACACGCGCTGTCGCTCCAACCGTCCCGCCACCGAACCTTCGAAGGTCCAGGTCGACTGGTCGCTGTCGGAGATCGTCTGGTTCCGGGCTCTCATGTACTCGCCGGTCTGAAGCAGCCCCGGGATGAGCGCCGGCGCGTATTCCTGGATGGTCTCCGCGCCGTACTCCAGGTTGGCGTAGAGCGCCTGGCGGTCGCCCATCTCCCCGAACTGGCGTTCTTCCCACCAACCGCGCGTCGCGGCGTCCCGTGCCACCCGGACCAGTTCGTTGAACCGATCCCCGGTGACGTCCAGCTCCTCAAGGATGTTCATGACGTCGCCGATGTCCGGGCGGCGTGCTGCGGTCTCCAGATGGGTCACCTTGACTCTGGAGACCCGGATCTTCTTCGCCACGGTGTCTGCCGTGAACCCGGCCGCCTGTCGAGCCAGACGCAGTTCGCGGGCAAGCCGCAGCGCGCGGACGTGTGGGCTGGTTGGCATGGAGATCCTGTCCCGTGGATGGCGTGGCCAATGTCAAAGTATCAGACTGTTACCGTAACAAACAAGAGTCTGTAACCTGCAATGAGGCTCGCGGTGACGAGTGCCAATCGGCCGCAGGACCGTTCCGGAGCGGTTGGGCATGCGTAACGGCCTTGAGGTCACGTGGTGAGGGCGAGGATCTCGTGCAGGAGCTTGAGATCGGGCGGGTCCGGGAGCATC
>JBAUUM010000416.1:0-7000 GCA_049582705.1 Actinocatenispora sp. | reverse complement strand
GGCCAACGCGTTGGCGACGTTGTGCGGCCCGGCCGGCCGTACCGTGGCGGCCTCGCACAGCGCCGCGTCGTCCCCGAAGGCCCGGTCGACCAGGACGCCGTCCAGCACGCCCAACTGCCCGCGCGCGGGCTCGCCGAGGGTGAACGAGACCCGCCGACCCGGCACCCGGGCGAGCAGCGCGGCGACCCGGGGATCGTCGGCGTTGCCGATCGCGGTGCCACCGGCAGCGACCGCCGACCGGTCCGCCGCAGGCCGGTCCTGCTCCGACCGGTCCGGCTCCGGATCGTCGTCGCCCGCCGAACGCCAGACGGCCGTCTTCGCCGCCGAGTACGCGTCCGGCGAGCCGTGCCAGTCGAGGTGGTCGTCGGCCAGGTTCAGGAACGCGCCCGCCTGCGGCGCCATCGTGCTGGACCAGTGCAGCTGATAGCTGGACAGCTCCACGGCGAGCACGTCGTCCGAGCCGGCGAGTACCGCGTCGATCAGCGGCTCGCCGATGTTGCCCACGGCACGGTTGCGCAGACCGGCAGCGGACAGGATCGCGGCCAACATGGTGACCGCCGTGGTCTTGCCGTTGGTTCCGGTCAGCGCCAGCCACGGGGCGGCGCCGGCCGGGCGCAGCCGCCAGGCCAGTTCGGGCTCGCAGTACACCTCCAGGCCGGCGTCGAGGGACACCCGGACCAACGGATGCGTCGGCCCGAAGAACGGCGACACGACCAGCTCCGTCACCCGACGCAGCAGCGCCGTGGACGGCACCGGGGCCACCACCGTCTCGAACCCCTCGTCGGCGAGCCGGGTAAGCCGCTCGTCCTCGACCGGGTTGATGATGCTCACCTCGGCGCCCGCCGCGGCCAGGGCACGCGCGCACGCCGCCCCGGTGACTCCCGCGCCGGCCACCAGGACCGGCCGGCCCCGGTAGCCCCGGGCGGCGATGTCGACACCGCCCGACGACGCCGCCCCGGGCACGGTCACAGGTTGCTGCCGATGGCGGAGGCGGTGAAGTCGGCGTAGAACAGCGCCAGTCCGGCCGTGATGCCGATGCCGGAGATGATCCAGAACCGCACCGTGATGTTCACCTCGCTCCACCCCGCCAGTTCGAAGTGGTGGTGGATCGGTGCCATCCGGAACACGCGTCTGCCCGTGGACCGGAACGACACGACCTGGATGATCAGCGACAGGGTCTCGATGACGAACAGCGCGCCCAGGATGAACAGCAGCAGGATCGTCTTGGTCGAGATGGCCAGGCCACCGATCAGCCCGCCGAGCCCCAGCGCCCCGGAGTCACCCATGAAGATGCGGGCCGGTGAGGCGTTCCACCACAGGAACCCGAACAGTGCGCCCGCGGCGGCGCCGGCGATCAGCGCCGCGTCCAGCGGGTCCCGCACGTTGTAGCAGTAGGTCGTCAACGGGTGCGGGTCGGAGCACCAGTGCCGGTACTGCCAGAACGAGATCACCGTGAAGGCGAGCAGGACCATCACCGAGGTACCGGTGGCGAGGCCGTCCAGGCCGTCGGTGAGGTTCACCCCGTTCGAGGCGGCCAGCACCACGAAGATGAACAGGACCACCGCGCCGACCCGGCTGATGTCCAGCCAGGGGATCTCCCGTACGAAGGAGATGTACTGGCTGCCCACGGTCGGGTTGTGCACGTTGTGCGGGCCGATGCTGTCGGGGTTGAAGTACAGCGCGATCACGCCGAAGACCGCGCCGACGATCGCCTGCCCGAGCAGCTTGCCCTTGGCGCTCAGGCCGGCGCTGTTCTTCTTGCGGACCTTGAGGAAGTCGTCGATGAAACCGACCGCGCCCATGAACACGAACAGCCCGAGCAGCACGATGCCCGTCACCGTCGGCTTGTGCGGTCGGCCCTGCAGGGTCAGCAGGGTCAGGTGGCCGACCAGGTAGGCGATCACCGTGGCGAGGATGAACACCACCCCACCCATGGTGGGGGTGCCCTTCTTGGCCAGGTGTGACTGCGGGCCGATCTCCCGGATCGGCTGGTCCGCCTTGAGACGGCTGAAGTACCGGATCGCCAGCGGGGTGCCGAACAACGTCAGCACGAACGCCACCAGCGGCGCGACGATGACCGATCTCACGCGGTCACCTCCCCGTCGGCCCGGACGTCCCGCAGGTCGTCGACGACCCGCCAGGTCCGGTACCGCGACCCCTTCACCAGTACGACATCGCCCCGTCGCAGCTCACCGCCCAGCAGCGCGCTCGCCGCCTGCTGATCAGGCACCTGCACGGACTGTCCCTCCCACCCGGTCTCCGCGGCGCGCGACAGTGCGCCGTCATGAATGCCGCCGGCCTCGGGCTCGACGACCACGACGCGGTCCACGCCGAGATCCACGGCCAGCCGGCCCACCTGCTCGTGTTGTGCCTGCTCGTACTCGCCCAGCTCGGCCATGTAGCCGAGTACCGCCCAGGTCCGTCGACCGGTGCCGATGGCGGCCAGGGCCTTCAGCGCGGCGGTCATCGACCCCAGGTTGGCGTTGTACGAGTCGTCCACGACCGTCACCCCGTCGGGGCGTTCGAAGACGTCCATCCGCCGCTCGGACGCGGGCCGCAGCTCGCCCAGCGCGGTCGCCAGTTCGTCCAGCGGCATGCCCAGTTCCAGCGCGACCGCCGCCGCGGCCAGGGTGTTGCCGACCTGGTGCTCACCGAACAGTCGCAGCCTCACCTGTGCCTCGCCCGCCGAGGTGCGCAGCCGGTACCCGGGGCGTCCCATGCCGTCGAGTACGACGTCCACGGCGCGGACGTCCGCGTCCTCGGCCGTGCCGACCAGTACGGTCCGGCCCGGGTTCCGCGCGGCCATGGCCCGTACCCGCGGGTCGTCGGCGTTGAGGATCGCGACCCCGTCCGCCGGCAGTGCCTCCACCAGCTCACCCTTGGCGGTGGCGATCGCCTCCACGGAACCGAACTCGCCGAGGTGCGCGCTGCCCACGTTGAGCACCACCGCGATGCGCGGCGGCGCGATCCCGCACAGGTAGCTGATGTGGCCGACGCCCCGCGCGCTGTACTCCAGCACCAGGTACCGGGTCTGCTCGTCCGCCCGCAGCACCGTGTACGGGTGGCCCATCTCGTTGTTGAGGGTGCCCTGCGCCGCCACGGTGGTGCCGAGCCGCTCGGTCAGCTGGGCGATCAGGTCCTTGGTGGAGGTCTTGCCCGAGGAGCCGGTGACTCCCACGATCGTGGTGTCCGGCAGCCGGTCCACCACCGCACGGGCCACCCGGCCCAGACCGACCAGCGTGTCGGAGCAGAGCACCGCGGGCGCGCCGACCTCCTCCTCGGCCAGCGTGGCGACGGCACCGGCCGCCACCGCGCCGGCGGCGAACCGGTGCCCGTCGTCGCGTTCACCGCGCAGGGCGACGAACAGCCCGCCCGGCACCACCCGTCGGGAGTCGTACTCGACGGGCCCGGTCACCGTGGCGGCCGGGTCGGCGCCGCCGGCCAGGGTCCCACCGACCGCCTCGGCCACCTCGATGAGCCGTAATGCGATCACGACACGCTCCGAAGGCCGGGGGCGGCGGCTGCCGGGCGGCGCCCGACGTCGCTGCGTCGGGTCACACGCCCTCCCCGAAACGGTCGGTCAACGCGTCGCGCAGCACGATGCGATCGTCGAAGGCAAGCACCTTGCCCGCCACCTCCTGGTTCTGTTCGTGTCCCCGCCCGAGAACGGCGATGATGTCACCGGGCCGGCTGTGCGCGACGGCCGTCGCGATGGCCTCGGCCCGGCCGGCCACCTCGCGCCATCGGGCGCCCGGCACCGGCGCGGCACCCGCGGCCACCTCGGCACGGACCTGCGCCGGGTCCTCGAAGCGGGGGTTGTCGTCGGTGACGATGAGTTCATCGGCGCCCCGGGCGGCGGCCTCGCCGATCATCGGGCGTTTCGACCGGTCCCGGTCGCCGCCGGAGCCGACCACGCAGATGACCCGGCCGTCCTCGAGGGCCGCGGCCTCCCGCAGTGACGCCAACGCGGCGGTGACCGCTCCGGGGGTGTGCGCGAAGTCGACGACGCCGGCGACCTGGCCGGGCGCGATCACCCGTTCCATCCGCCCCGGTACCCCGCCGCACTCCGCGACGCCGGCGACCGCGACGGCCGGGTCGACCCCGGCCGCGGCCAGGATCGCGACGGCCAGCAGCGCGTTGGCGACGTTGTGCCTGCCCGGCAGGGCGACACCGCCGGTCAGGCGCAGGCCGTCGGGGCCCATGACCTCGAACTCCTGGCCGTACCCGGCGCGGGAGATCCGACCGGCGCGCCAGTCCGCCGACGGTTGGCCCTCCACCGAGACGGTGATGGTCCGGCCCGGCCGGACCAGCTTGACCACGGCGGCGTCGTCGACGTTGAGCACCTCGGCGGCGCACCGCCCGTCGAACAGCTTGGCCTTGGCCGCGAAGTACGCCTCCACGCTGCCGTGGAAGTCGAGGTGGTCGACGCCGAAGTTGGTGAACGCGCCGACGGCGAAGTGGGTGCCGGTCACCCGGTGCAGGTCCAGCGCGTGGCTGGACACCTCCATGACGACCGTGTCCACGCCGCGTTCCTCGGCCACCGCGAACAGCGCCTGCAGGTCGGTGGCCTCCGGCGTGGTGCGCGTGCTGTCCAGCCGGTCACCGGCCAGCCGCGTCTCGACGGTCCCGATCAGTCCGGTAGTGCGACCCGCCGCGGCCAGCCCCGCCTCCACCAGGTACGCGGTGGAGGTCTTGCCGTTGGTCCCGGTGATGCCCAGGACGGACAGTCTGCTCGTGGCGTCGCCGTAGATCGCCGCCGCGGCACGGCCCATCTGGGCCCGCGGCTCGTCGACGATCAGGGCTGGTAGTCCGGTGGCCGCCGCGGCGGGCGCGCCCGCACGGTCGGTCAGGACGGCCACGGCACCGGACGCGGCGGCGGCGGGCACGAACTCCGCCCCGTGCCGGCGCGAGCCGGGCAGGGCGCAGTACAGGTCGCCGGACCGTACGGCGTCACTGGTGTGGGTCACACCGGAGATCTCGACAGTGGCATCAGCAGGCACCAACTCGGCGGCCAACAGGTCGGCGAGCGCAGCGAGCCGGGTCGCGGAAATGGCCCGCGGGCGCGGATAACCAGGCACGGGGCATGACCCTACCCGGAGACCGTCGTGGCCGACGCGTCGGTACACGCCGGATTCGCGGAATGCCACGCATTGCGTATCGGTCTCGTACCGCACCGTACTGGTGACACCCAACCGTCCCCCTCCGGACGAGCATGTCCGGCTTTTCTGGCAGCCGGCTACCGGTACACGGTGAACTTCGGCGCCTTGTCGTCGCTCGGCGGCACCTTCTGGTGCCCGAGGGTGAAGCTCATCAGCTGGTGGAAGACCGGGCCCATGTTGGCGCCCTCGCCGTACCCGGCGGTGTGCGCGAACACCGCCACCACGTACCGGGGGTGCTCGGCGGGCGCCATCCCGATGAACGACTCGATGTTGCCCTGCTGCAGCTTGCCGTCGACGTACCGCTGGCCCGTACCCGTCTTCGCGGCGATCTGGTACCCGTCCACCGCGCCGCTGAGACCCGTCGCACCGTCCACTGTGGTGACCGCCACCATGGCCTTCCGCTCGGCGAGCGCCACCGACGGCGACAGCACCCGGTGCCGCTCGACGTCCGGGCCGGTACGGGTGCCGCGCTGACTCACCGTGCGGTCGATCAGGTGCGGTGCCACGTACTCGCCGTCGTTCGCGATCGCGCCGTACGCCGCGGCCAGCTGGATCGGCGACGCCGCAACGCCCAGCCCGATCGGGATGGACCCGTAGTCCGCGCCGTACCAGCTCTTCGTGGGCCGTACGATCCCGGCCGCCTCGCCCGGCATGCCCTCCCCGGTCGGCGTGCCCAGCCCGAACTTCTTCTGGTAGCTGTAGAGCTTCGCGCCGCCGAGCCGGTCCGCGACCGCGATCGTGCCCACGTTCGACGAGTACGCGAAGATGCCCGGGAGCGTGATCCGCACGTTGCCGTGCCAGTGGGTGTCCTGGTAGGTCGTGTCGCCCTTGGTGACCGTGGCGTGGATCGGGATCGCCGAGTCGGGCTTGATGACGCCCTCCTGCAGCCCCGCGCCGAGGGTCAGCACCTTGTGCACCGAGCCCGGTTCGACCACCGCCTGGCTGGCGTAGTCGGTGCGCCGTGGCTGGGTCGAGGTCCCCGGGTTCGCCGCGTCGTACGTCGGATAGCTCGCCTGGGCCAGTACCTGGCCGGTCCTGACGTCGAGCACCACGGCCGCACCCATGTCCGAGTGCGTGTTGTGCAGCTTGTCGTAGAGCGCGCGCTGGGCCTCGTACTGGATGTCGCGGTCCAGCGTCAGCCGCACCGAGCCACCGGGCCGGGGCTTCGTCTCGTGGTGGTAGCCGTCGGGGATCTCCTGGCCGTCCCGCCCGGTCTCGAACACCCGCTCGCCGTCGGTGCCGCGCAGCAGGTCGTCGTACTTGTTCTCCATGCCGGTCAGGCCGCTCATGTCGTACCCGGTGAAGCCGATGATGTTGGCCGCCAGGTCGTGGCCGGGCACGTCCCGGCGCTCGTCGCGACGCACCCCGATGCCCCGGATGTTCAGCTGTTCGATCCGGTCCCCCACGGGGATGTCCACGCCACGGGCGAGATAGACGAACTGCAACGACCCGCCGTTGTGCAGCTTCTTCTTGTGCATCGCCCGGGCCAGCTGCGAGCGCGGCAACCCGAGCACCGGGGACAGCAGCCCGGCCACCCGGTCGGGATGCGAGATGAGACTGGGATCGGCGAAGACGTACCGGGCCTCCACCGTGTGGGCCAGCACGGCACCGTTGCGGTCGAGGATCGCACCGCGCGGCGCCGGCAGCGGAACCGTGGTGAGGCGCTGCTCCAGGGCCTTCGCCGCGTAGCTGTGCGCGTCGGTGAGCTGCAGCTGCACCAGCCGACCCGCGATCACCGTGAACAGCACCAGCACCACGGCGGTGCCCAGCCGCAGCCGGCGGCCCGGGCTGCCCAGCCGTGCCGCCGGGTGGCGCCGGGAGCCGGTCTGCCTGCGTACCGG
>JBAUUM010000415.1:0-4242 GCA_049582705.1 Actinocatenispora sp. | reverse complement strand
GTCGCATCGTCCGCGACATTAGAAGGCCACGCAGGGGGAAGGTTCATCGGTCGTGACCCTGACGGACCGAGAATATCGCGAAGTAACGAGGTTGCAACATCCGATTGTGTGAACCCGACCACACCGCAGAGGTTACGCATTTGAGCACTGGTGTGTTCGTACAGTGATGGCATACTCATCGCGGTCGCCACTTTCATCGTTCCAACGTTGAATCCCCCTGCCCGAGCGAAAACATTAGCATGTACGGGCCTTCGTGTGGTTTCGCAATGATTGGACCTAACACATGACCACGGAACGCCAATAGTCGCCGATATACATATCGTGACGACCACTCCGGCGTTCCCGGCCGACCCGGGTAACGGCATGCTCCCCGACCGCCCGTGGACGGTTGCGGCGCCGTACCACGGCACGGCTTCCATTCCGTTTCGTCGGGCCGAATTGTCGCCCGCGACAGCGGCCTCCGCGGGCGCTGCTGAACCCGTTCACCAGCACGGGGCCGCCCGCCTCCGATTGGCGCAGTCGTCACGCAATGTAATTCCGGATCGTCACGCAAGGTATCGGCCAGAAGATCACGATGATCGGCACGCCCGCGCTGGAGCAGCGCCGGCGACCACGTACACGGCATTCCCGGCGATCCGACCCCGGGCGGCGGCCGCGTCGGGACCACCCCGCGCCCATCCGGGCGGGGCCGGTCGCGCCGCGACGCTGCCGGAGACCGGCCGACACGGCAGAATCGCTACCGGGAGCGATCGTGGCAGTGCCCGACGTACCCGGTGGGCCGCGGCAGTGGACGATCTCACCGCACGCCGCGGGCGCACCGGGTGACCGTTACGATCGGGAACGATCTCGGACAGCGTCGTCGGAGGCCCCGCACCCGTCGGCGAAGGGAGCTTCGAGTTGACCGAGAACGCGGGAACCGAGAACGCAGGAACCGAGAACGCGGGTACGAGCGCGAGCATGGGCGTCCGCCCGGAGATGGGCGCGACGGACGGCGGCGGCGCCGACGATGCGGCGCTGCGCGCCGACATCCGGCGACTGGGCACGCTGCTGGGCGAGGCGCTGGTCCGCCAGGAGGGCCAGCAGCTGCTGGACCTCGTCGAGGAGGTCCGGGCGCTGGTCCGCACCGACTCCGCGAGCACCGTGGCGGGGCGGCTGGCCGAGCTGGACGTGGCCACCGGCATCAAGCTGGGCCGGGCCTTCGCCACGTACTTCCACCTGGCCAACATCACCGAGCAGGTGCACCGGGCCCGCGACCTGCGGGCCGCCCGGGCGGTCACCGGCGGCTGGCTGCGGGAGACCGCCGAGCTGATCCGCAAGGCGGGCACGCCCGCGGCGGAGATCGCCGCCGCAGCGGGCAGGCTCGCGATCAGGCCGGTGTTCACCGCGCATCCGACCGAGGCCGCGCGGCGCTCGATCCTGGTGAAGCTGCGTGCGCTGGCCGACACCCTGGACGCGGAGGCCGGCGAGAAGACCATCGCCGGTGTCGAGCAACTGTCCCGTGCCGACACCGAGCGCTACGACCGGCGGCTGGCGGAGCTGATCGACCTGCTCTGGCAGACCGACGAGCTGCGACTGACCCGGCCGGAGCCGGCCGACGAGGCGCGCAACGCCATCTACTACCTGACCGAGCTGTACGCGGACGCCGCGCCGAAGGTCCTCGCCGACCTGCACGACACGCTGGCGGACCTCGGCGCCGAGGTGCCCGTGACGGCGCAGCCGTTCACGTTCGGCACCTGGATCGGCGGCGACCGCGACGGCAACCCGTACGTGACGCCCGAGGTCACCGCGGACGTGCTGCGGCTGGGCCACGAGTACGGCATCCGGGCCGCGGAGAAGGCGATGGACGGCCTGGTCAGTGATCTGTCGCTGTCCGACCGGCACGCCGGGGTGTCCGCCGAACTGGCCGACAGCCTGGCCGCCGACCTGGCCTCGCTGCCGGACCTGCCCGCCCGGTTCCGTCGGGTCAACGCGGAGGAGCCGTACCGGCTGAAGGCCCGCTGCGTGAAGGCGAAGTTGGCCAACACCCGCGCCCGGCTGGCGTCCCGGCGGCCGCACGAGCCGGGGCGTGACTACCGGGGCACCGCCGAGTACGTGGCCGACCTGGAGTTGATCCGCACGTCGCTGGCCGGGCACGGCGGCGCGCTGGTCGCGGACGGCCTGGTGTCCGACGCGATCCGGGCGGCCGAGGCGTTCGGCCTCCAGATGGCCACCATGGACGTGCGCGAGCACTCCGAGAAGCATCACGCCGTGCTCGCCGAGCTGTACGCGGCGGTCGGCGAGGTGGACTACACCGGGCTGGACCGGGCGGCCCGTACCGACCTGCTGGTGCGGGAGCTGGCCGGTCGTCGGCCGCTGTCCACGCCGGACACGGAACTGGCCGAGGAGCAGCGTCGCACCTACGACGTGTTCGGCACGATCCGCGAGGTGCAGGACACGTTCGGCCGTGGGGTGATCGAGAGCTACATCATCTCGATGACGCACGGCATCGACGACCTGCTCGCCGCCGTGGTCCTGGCCCGGGAGAACGGGCTGGTCGACGTGCACGGCGGACGGGCCCGGGTCGGTTTCGTCCCGTTGCTGGAGACGGTGCACGAGCTGAAGACCGGCGGTGAACTGCTCGACTCCCTGCTCAGCCTGCCCGACTACCGGCGCCTCGTCGCCGCTCGCGGCGACGTGCAGGAGATCATGCTCGGCTACTCGGACTCCAACAAGGAGGCCGGCATCGCGGCGAGCCAGTGGTCGATCCACCGGGCGCAGCGGGCGATGCGGGACGCGGCGGCGAAGCACGGCGTGACGTTGCGGCTGTTCCACGGCCGGGGCGGCACCGTCGGGCGCGGCGGCGGCCCCACGCACGAGTCGATCCTGGCCCAGCCGTACGGCACCCTGGACGGTTCCATCAAGGTCACCGAGCAGGGTGAGGTCATCTCCGACAAGTACACGCTGCCGGCGCTGGCCCGGGAGAACCTGGAGCTGACGGTCTCCGCCGTACTGCAGGCCACGCTGCTGCACACCGAGCCCCGGCAGCCGGCCGCCGAACTGGCCGTCTGGGACTCCGCGATGAACACCCTCGCCGAGGAGGCCGAGACCGCGTACCGGCAGCTGGTCGAGCAACCGCGGCTGCCCGAGTACTTCTGGGCGTGCACCCCGACCGCGCTGCTCGGCGCGCTCAACATCGGCTCGCGGCCCTCGAAGCGACCGAACACGGACGCCGGGCTGGACGGGCTGCGGGCGATTCCGTGGGTGTTCGGCTGGACCCAGACCCGGCAGATCGTGCCCGGCTGGTACGGCGTGGGCAGCGGCCTCGCCGCCGCGAAGGACGCCGGGCTGACCGACACGCTGCGCACCATGTACGAGCGGTGGCACTTCTTCCGGACCTTCATCTCCAACGTGGAGATGACGCTGGCGAAGACGGACCTGAGCATCGCCCGGCGGTACGTCACCGAGCTGGTACCGGAGGAGCTGCGCGGCTGCTACGACCAGATCGAGGAGGAGTACCGGCGCACCGTGGCCGAGGTGCTCGCCATCACCGGCGAGGAGCGCCTGCTGGACGCGCAGCCGGCGCTGCGACGCACGCTGGAGGTACGCGACACGTACCTGGAACCGCTGCACCACCTCCAGGTCGCGCTGCTCGCCCGGTACCAGCGGGCCGGCGGCACCGACGCGCCGGAGCGGGACGAACTGCTGGAACGGGCACTGCTCAGTACGGTCAACGGCATCGCCGCCGGTCTGCGTAACACCGGGTGAACGCCTCACGGGTTGGACACAGTGCCGGGCCTCCTCGACGCAGGTGAGGGCCGGCTGGGAGACTGTGAGGACATCGATTGGGGGTGCGATGTCCGAATGGGTCCTGCCGGATGGGGCGCTGCGTGACGCGCCGTCGTACACGCCGCGCTCCGCCGAGCTTGCCGATCTTGAGCTGCTGCTGTCCGGGGCGTACGCGCCGCTGACCGGATTCCTGTCCGAGGACGACATCGCCAGCGTGCTGCGGCGCGGCGTACTGGCCGACGGCACGTCCTGGCCGGTCCCGGTGACCCTCGCGGTACCGGCCGAGGTCGCGGAGCGGTTGGATCCGGGCACCGAGGGTCGTCGGCTGCTGGTGCTGACCGACCCCGAGGGTGCCCCGGTCGCCGCCGTGGAGGCGGCGGAACTGACCGAGGTCCGGGGCGGCTGGTTCCGGGTCGCCGGCCCGGTGCGGCAGGTCAGCGCGCCGGAGCACGGCGCGTTCCGCCGGCTGCGGCAGGG
>JBAUUM010000414.1:0-1862 GCA_049582705.1 Actinocatenispora sp. | reverse complement strand
GTCGCGCCACGATGGACGGACGCGCCGTCAGGCCGGGATGGTGCGGTACCGCGGACCGGCGCGCAGTACCCCGGACGGCAGCTCCCGACCGACGATGTCCTGCGCCATGCCGGCCACCTCGACCATCGCGTCGAGGTCGATGCCGGTACGGATGCCCATGTCGGACAGCATGTGCACCACCTCCTCGGTGGCCACGTTGCCGGTGGCACCGGGCGCGTACGGGCAGCCGCCGAGGCCACCCACGCTGGCGTCGAACTCGGTGATCCCGAGTTCCATCGCGGTCAGGATGTTGGCCAGGCCGGTGCCGCGGGTGTTGTGGAAGTGCAGCAGCACCGGGATGTCGGGCTGGCGGTCCCGTACCGCGCCGACCAGGTCGGTGACCCGGCGCGGCGTGGCCATCCCGGTGGTGTCGCCGAAGGCGATCCGGTCCGCGCCGTCCGACACCACCCGGTCCACAATGGACGCCACGCGCTCCGGCGGAACGTCGCCCTCGTACGGGCAGCCGAAGCTCGTCGCGACGACCACCTCGACGCGGGCGCCGGCGTCGTGCAGTGTCTCGATCAGCGCGGCGATGTCGTCCAGCGACTCGGCCGTGGACCGGTTGACGTTCTTGCGGTTGTGCGTGTCGCTGGCCGACACCACGACCTCGATCTCGGTGAACCCGGCCGCCAGCGCCCGGCTCGCGCCACGGGAGTTCGGGATCAGTGCCGAGTACCGCACCGCCGGGTTGCGCGTCGCCTGCGACCACACCTCGTCGGCGTCCGCCATCTGCGGGATCGCCTTGGGGTGCACGAAACTCACCGCCTCGATGCGCCCGACGCCCGTGTTGGACAGGGCGTCGATCAGCCGCACCTTCGCGTCGGTCGGGACCGGATCCTCGTTCTGCAGTCCGTCCCGTGGCCCGACCTCGCGGATCGAGACCTCGTCCGGTAGCTCCGCCATCTCCCCTGTCCTCCCTGGTCGAACGGACCGGCCGGATCCCGTGCGGTACGGCGCCGCCGCCCGTACGGGACGCCGGTCAGGAACGCATCCGGCCGATGATGCCGGTGTCGTAGTCCCCGGACACGAACTCGTCGTTGTCCAACAGCTCGGCGAAGAACGGCAGGTTGTTCTTCGGGCCGACGATCTCGAAACCGGCCACGGCCTCCCGTGCCCGGGCCAGTACCGTGGCGCGGTCCGGGCCGGACACGATCAGCTTGGCCATCAGCGAGTCGTAGTTCGGCGTGACCGTGGTGCCCTCCGCGTAGCCGGCGTCCACCCGGACGCCCTCGCCGGACGGCTCGACCCAGGTCTTCACCGGACCCGGCCCGGGCAGGAAGCGCTTCGGGTCCTCGGCGTTGACCCGCAGCTCCAGCGCGTGCCCGGTCAGCTCCAGCCCGGCCGGGTCGAACCCGGGCTCCTCGCCGGACGCGATCCGCAGCTGCGCCTCGACCAGGTCGATGCCGAGCGTGGCCTCGGTGATCGGGTGCTCCACCTGGAGCCGGGTGTTCATCTCCAGGAAGAAGAACTCACCGGTCTCCGGGTCGAGCAGGCATTCGACCGTGCCGGCGTTGCGGTAGTCGACGGTCTCGCCGGCCAGCTGCGCGGCGCCCAGCAGCCGGGCGCGCAGCTCCGGCGACACGGCCGGGGACGGCGCCTCCTCGGCGACCTTCTGGTTGCGCCGCTGCACCGAGCACTCGCGCTCGCCGAGGGCGATGACGCGACCGTCGGCCAGACCGAGGATCTGCACCTCGATGTGCCGCACCCGCGGGAAGTACCGCTCGATCAGCACGCTGCCGTCGCCGAACATCCGCTCGGCGAAGGCGCGCACCTTGTCGTACTCGGCGCGCAGCGCGTCGGCGTCCGCGGCGGCGGCCATGCCC
>JBAUUM010000413.1:0-7565 GCA_049582705.1 Actinocatenispora sp. | reverse complement strand
CGCGACGACCGACGCCCGGCGGCAGCGCCGCGCCGGATGGCTGTTCTCCGCGCCGGCCGTCGTGATGATCGTGTTGTTCCTGGTCGCACCCATGGTGATGGCGCTGTACGTCAGCCTGCTGAAGTGGAACGGCCAGTCCAACCCGTTCAGCGGCGTACCCACCTTCGTCGGCCTCGGCAACTACACCGACCTGCTCGGCCACGACGGCCTGCTCCGACGCGACATGGCGACCAGCGTGCGCAACACGCTGTACTACGTGGCGCTGGACGTACCGCTGGTGACGATCCTGTCGTTCGGGCTCGCCCTGGTCGTCAACCAGCAGATCCTGCGCGGCCGTGGCTTCTTCCGTACCGTCTTCTACTTCCCGTCGATCACCTCGTCGGTGGCCATCGGCGTGACGTTCCTGTTCCTGTTCCAGGGCAACGGCGCGGTCAACGCGGCGCTGTCGCTGCTCGGTGTGGACGGACCGTCCTGGTTCACCGACTCGCGCGGGCTGATCCAGCTCGTCCTGTCGGGCACCGGCCTGGTCGACCCGAACCACCTGCCGGGATTCCTCGGTACCCAGCTGTTCAGCATCAGCCTGTGGGACTGGTTCGCCGGCCCGTCGGTGGCGATGGTGGCGATCATCGCGCTCACGGTCTGGTCCTCGTCCGGCACGTTCATGCTGTTCTTCCTCGCCGGGCTGCAGAACATCCCGCTGGAGGTCGAGGAGGCCGCCGCCGTCGACGGCGCGACCAGCTGGCAGCGGTTCCGGCGGGTGACGCTGCCGTTGATGCGCCGCAGCGTGGTACTGGTCGTCACCCTGTCGCTGATCGGCAGCTGGCAGGTCTTCGACCAGGTGTACGTGATGTCCCAGGGCGCGCCGGGCAAGACGACGCTCACCCCGGCCTACCTGTCGTACACGACCAGCTTCGCGGACGGGAACTTCGGCGGCGGCGCCTCGATCGCCTTCGTGCTGTTCGCCATCATCATTCTGTTCACCGCCGTGCAGCGGTGGCTGGGACGGGAGCGGACGCCATGAGCACCCGACAGGACGTACCCCTGGTCCACTCCGACCGGCTGTCCCCTCCGTCCCGCCGGTTCATGACCCGGCTGATCGGCTACGGGCTGCTGGCGCTCGGCGCCGTGCTGTACCTCGGGCCGTTCGTGATCCAGCTGGCCAACTCGTGGAAGACCGACCCGGAGTCGGCCCTGCACCCGCTCGGCCTGCTGCCCGACCCGCTGTCCACGCTCGCGTGGCAGAAGGCGTTCGGGTTCAACACACAGCTCGAGGTGCCGCTGGCCCGGTGGATCGGCAACTCCCTGCTGGTCACCCTGTCGGTGACGGCCGGGCGGTTGGTGATCGACTCGCTGGCCGGCTACGCGCTGGCCCGGCTGCGGTTCACCGGGCGCGGACTGGTCAACGGCACCGTGCTCGCGGTGCTCGCGGTGCCCGCCGTGGTGCTGCTGATCCCGAAGTTCCTGGTGCTCAAGCAGCTCGGCATGTTCGACTCGTACGCCGGGATGATCCTGCCGCTGCTGTGCGACGCGGTCGGGATCATGCTGATGAAGACGGCGTTCGAACACGTGCCCGTCGAGTTGGAGGACGCCGCCCGCATCGACGGGGCCGGGGTGCTGCGCACGTTCGTCAGCGTGGTGCTGCCACTGGTGCGTCCGTCGCTGATCACCGTGGGGATCCTGTCGTTCCAGGGCTCCTGGAACGAGCTGACCCACTTCCTGGTGGCCACCGCGGATCCCAAGTACCAGACGCTGACGCTGGGGATCGCGCAGCTCACCGCGGGTCCGTTGCAGGGTGCCCAGCAGTTCCCGTTGAAGCTGGCCCTGGCGACGCTGTCGACGATCCCGGTGGCAATCGTCTACATCGTGTTCCAGCGCTACTTCGTCCGTAACCAGCTGTCCTCGGGCATCAAGTAGCCGTCCGGGCCGCCGGTCGCGTCGTGGCGACCGGCCGGTGGCCCGCGGGCCGGCCGTCCGGGCGGGGGACCGGCCGCGGGGCAGATCGCATGGCCGGGCGACGAGGGATCGGGGCGGGCCGGTGCCCGCCCCGTCACGGGTCAGACGGCCGCGTGCTCGTCGTCCGCCCGCTCGGCGAGCTGGCCGCGCACCATCTTCGTGGTGCGGCGCTCGGCGAGGAACGACACGATCGGGATGGTGCCGGCGAGCATGACCAGGATCATCCGGCCGTACGGCCAGTCGAGGCGGCGGGCGAGGTCGAACGTGAGCACCAGGAAGATCATGTACAGGAAGCCGTGCAGCGGGCCGACGACCGCCGAGACGGCGGAGATGCCGGCCAGATGGTTCAGCGGCATGCCGATCCCGAACAGCACCACGAGGCCGACGCTCACCACCAGCGCGATGATCCGGTAGCGGATCAGGGCGGTGGGTACACCAGATTCCACGGTCTTCGTCTCCGTCTCACGTTCGATGCTGCGGGGGTGCGCTCAACCCGGGTAGTCGCGGCGGTGCAGCTCCGGGTTGGCGTTCTGCCAGGCAAGGTACCGGTTGTAGGCGGCCAGCTCGTCGTCCCCCTCGTCCCCGGTGCTGCCGTCCGGTATGCGATCGAGCTGTATGTCGCTTTCCGGCACGCGGTCCTCGGACCGGTCGACGGGCCGTCGGACCCGGGGTGGTCGGGCGGCACCGGCGAGCACCGGGGTCCGGAGCCGCTGCGGCTCGGGATTCCCGCCCGGCCGCAGTCGTCGGCGCTCGTCGCGGACGAGTTTGACCCAGAACGCGGCGGAGAAGAGCGCGAACACCGGCCACTCGAAGGTGTATCCCCAGCTGATCGCGTTGCCGCCCTCGGCGCGGGTGAGTTGCCACCAACCCAGGGCGAGGCAGCCGCAGAAGGCGACGACCGCGAGCAGATGCAGCGCCAGCCACCGGGGCGACAGGAACCGTCGCATGAGGGCAGCGTACCCGGCGGGGTTCGTCAGGTGATGTCGAGCCAGTCGCTGTCGATGTTGATCGTGACGCCGCCATGCGTCTCGTTGTGCCCGCCGGTGAACTGCTTGATGCGGTGGTGCTGGAACCAGTAGATCGCCGGGATGTGCGCGTCGAGGACCCTGGCCTGGCCGTCCCACTGGGCGAAGTCGATCGTCCCGGGCATTGTGTACCGGTGCGACGACCGCACCCGGATCAGGTCGTCGATCGCCGCGGACCGGCTGGAGTAGATGCCGGAGCGGTAGTGCAGCACGTGCAGTTCCCGGGTCCAGGCCGACAGGTAGGTGAGCACCGCGCTGCTGCAGGTGCCGCCGCGCCGGTAGTACTCCATGTCGTTGACGATGATCGAGGTGCGCGCCATGCCGTAGTACTTGGCCCGGGTCGCGGCGTTGCGCGCGTCGAGCCGGCCCTGGTGCGCGGCGTCGGCGGGGTCGATGCGGTACGGCTCAGTCGTGCACGGTGCCTGCCGGCCCACGTAGAGCGGGAAGATGTGCCAGCCCCGGTTGGTCTGCCGGCGTACCCAGCGCGGGCTCAGGTTGGGCTGGTCCGGGCAGCCCAGGTCGCCGCCGCCGATGTAGACGCCGATGGCGCGGTGCCGCGAGTTCGCCAGCCAGGTGTCCATCGTGCGCGCGGACGGTGTCTGGCAGGCGTCGAAGCCCAGCCCCCGGTACGTGCCGGGCACCACGGTGGGCGCGGCGACGGGAACGCTGAGCGGCGCAGTGCGGGTGGTCTGCCGGCGTGCGCTCTCGGTGACCGAACTGCCGGCGAGGATCTCGCCGATCAGGTCCGGTCGGCGGCCGTACGTCGCGGTGACCAGGACGCCGGCGTCCTGGACGGCCCAGCGGGCCGAGTGGTCGGCGTTGTCGGGCAACGATTCGGGCAGCCCGGTGGGCAGGATCGTGGTGTCCGGCACGACGCGCGTACCGAGCGGCCGGACCGTGATGGTCTCGGTCCGGCCGGTGATCCGGGGTGGGCAGCTGGCCCGTTCCCGCGGCGCGCCCAGGTACACGGCGTGCCGGTCGACCCGCGCGCAGACCCCGGGGCGCCGGGCCAGGTCGACGACGGGCCAGGAGGCCGGCACCCGTAACTGGAGTCCGTGGTACCGCACGACGTGGAGCGGGTCGACCTCGCCGGTGGCGGTGCCGCCGCCGACGAGGACGCCGGCGAGGCTGGTGGCCCCGAGTACCGCCGCGACCGCGCTGGCCTTCCACGACACACGCCGCGCTGCGCTGGCGAGTCGCACGGTGCCTCCTCCCCCGGTAAGGAAACGACCTCTTGCACAGGCCTATCAGCTCATATCTGGGCGAGGTGGACTTTTCCCGACCTGTCGCCCGGTCGATGGTCGGTGAACTTCACTCTGGGCCATCGTGGACTCACGGTTTCCGCGTGCTTTCTGGCGGGGACGTACCGCCTGGTGCAACTGTCGCGAGCCTCCCGTAGCCTCGGCACGGTGGTGAATCCGGACCGCGATCGGCATCCGCTGATCAACGTGGCGTACCTGTTGCTGGCCAGCCTTCTCGCCGGCGTCGTCGTCGCCGTGGGGGCCTTCCCGGGCGTCGGTGCCACCGGATACGCCGTCAAGAAGGGTTCCGACACCTTCGAGGAACTCCCGACGTACCTGCGGATCCCGCCCTCGCCGCAGGACTCGTACCTCTACGCGGCCGACGGAAAGACCCTCATCACCGCGTTCTACGCGGAGAACCGGCGCGACGTCTCGGCCGACGAGATCCCCGTGGTGATGCGCCGGGCCATCGTCGCCGCCGAGGACAACCGGTTCTACCAGCACCGCGGCGTTGACCTGCGGGGCGTGCTGCGGTCCCTGATCGCCAACAACACCGCCGGCGACGTGCAGCAGGGCGCGTCCACGCTGACCATGCAGTACGTGCGCAACGTGCGGGTCGAGGCCGCGGACAGCGCCACCGCCCGCCTCGCCGCCACCGAACAGACCAGCGCGCGCAAACTGCGGGAGATGCGGTACGCGCTGGCGCTGGAGAAGCGGCTGCCCAAGTCCGAGATCCTGCGCCGCTACCTGAACATCGCGCTGTTCGGTCACCAGTCGTACGGGATCTGGTCGGCGGCACAGGCGTACTTCTCCACCACACCCTCGAAACTGACCCTGTCCCAGGCCGCCCTGCTCGCCGGGCTGGTCAAGTCGCCCAACTCGTACGACCCGACCCAGTCGGACAAGGGGCCGGCCACCCACCGGCGCAACTACGTGCTGGACCGGATGGTCGCGCTGCACTACGTCAGCGCGAAGAGCGCCGCGGCGGCGAAGAAGGCGCCGATCCGGCTGAAGCCCACCTCCATGCCCAACGGCTGCGTGGGGGTGCCCGCCCAGCACCGGGACTGGGGCTTCTACTGCGACTACTTCCTCAAGTGGTGGCTCGCCCAGCGGGCCTTCGGGTCCACCACGCAGGAACGGATGAACCGGCTCAACCAGGGCGGCTACCGCATCGTCAGCACGCTCGATCCGAAGATCCAGCAGGCCGCCCGGCACCGGGTGGCCCAGCAGGTGTCCAACCACAATCCGTTCGCCATCAACCTCGCCGTCGTCCAACCGGGTACCGGCAAGGTGCTCGCGATGGCCACCAACCGGGCGTACAGCCTGGACACCACCCACAACGGGCCGAGCACCCTGCGCAACGGGCAGCGCGGCAACTATCCGAACACGACCAACCCGCTCATCGCGGGCGGCGGCGACATCGACGGGTACCAAGCGGGTTCGACGTTCAAGATGTTCACCATGCTCGCGGCGCTGTCGCACGGCAAGAAGCTGTCCACCTCGTTCCGGGCGCCCGCGAAGCTGAGAACGAAGTACCCGAAGACGGGCGCTGCCAGCTGTCGTGGCCGATGGTGCCCGAGCAACGCCAATCCGTCCTGGATGGACGGCAAGCGCACGATGTGGGACGGGTTCGGACGCTCCGTCAACACGTACTTCGTCTGGCTGGAACAGCAGATCGGCGCGGAGCGGGCCGTCGCGATGGCGAAGAAGCTGGGCATCAGGTTCCGCGCCGAGTCCGACGCGGACCTGGCGGACCACCACGCGTCGTCGTGGGGCGCGTTCACCCTCGGGGTGGCCGCCGTCACCCCGCTCGACCTCGCCAACGCGTACGCGACGGTCGCCGCGGAGGGCAGATACTGCGCCCCGCGCAGCGTGTTGTCGGTGATCGACCGGGACAACCACTCCGTACCGGTGGACGGCGCGGACTGCAAGCAGGTCGTCAGCGCCGACGTCGCCCGGGCCGCCACCGACGCGGCACGCTGCCCGGTCGGGCAGCAGGGCTACTACCGCAAGTGCAACGGCGGCACCGCACCGAACGGGTTCGGCAACGCGATCGGCCGGCCGTTCGCCGGCAAGACCGGCACCACGGACAACACCGCGACGGCCGCCTTCGCGGGCTTCACCCCGGACTTCGCCGCGGCGGCCATCGCCGCCGACCCGGACAACCCGCACCACCTGGTCGGCGACGCGTACGCGGACAAGGCCGACTGGGCGGTCGGCAACACCATCCGGGACGCGTCGAAGGGCATGAAGGTCCGCCAGTTCGGTCGGCCGTCCCGCGGGATCGCCGGCATCAGCGCCCACCAGCACACCCACCACCACGGCCACTCACATCACCATCGTTGACCCCGAGCCTTCCGTGGCCCGCCCGGCGCGTACGGTGATGCTGTCCAGCGTGCGTGGGGGTGAGCGGTCGTGCCGGGGATGCACCACATGGGGCCGATGCCGGCACCGACGCTCGACCATCTGCTGAGCCTCTCGGTCGACTGGTTCTTCCTGATCGGCTGCGTACTGGCCGCCGCCGGCTACCTGGCCGGTGTCCTGCGGCTGCGCCGGCGCGGCCACCACTGGCCGGTGCTGCGTACCGTCGTCTGGCTGCTGGGCCTGCTGACGATCCTGGCCGTCACCTGCACCGGGCTGGGCAGCTACGGCATGGAGCTGTTCAGCGTGCACATGATCCAGCACATGGTGCTGAGCATGTTCTCGCCGATCCTGCTGCTGCTCGCGGCGCCGATCACGTTGGCGCTGCGGGCGATCAGCCCGGCACCGCGTGGGCACCGTGGCCCGCGGGAGATCCTCGTCGCGGTGCTGCGTTCCCGGGCCGCCCGCGTGCTGACCTCGCCGCTGGTGACGCTGCCGCTGTTCGTCGTGAGCCTCTACGGGCTGTACTTCGCGCCCGTGTTCGACCTGGCGATGGGCAGCTGGGCGGGCCACCACTGGATGCTGGTGCACTTCGTGCTGGTCGGTCTCGCGTTCTTCTGGCCGATCATGGGCACCGACCCGGCGCCGCACCGGCCGCCGCACGTGTTCCGCATGGTCGAACTGTTCATCGCCATGCCGTTCCACGCGTTCTTCGGGATCGCGGTCATGCAGTCGGCCAACCTGCTGACCACCACGTTCGCCCACCCGCCGGCGTTCTGGGGGATCGACGCGCTGGCCGACCAGCACACCGGCGGCGCGATCGCCTGGGCGTTCAGCGAGGCGCCCACGCTGCTGGTGCTGGGCGCGCTGTTCTTCCAGTGGGCCCGCGCCGAGGAGCGCACGGCGCGCCGGGCCGACCGGGCCGCCGACCGGGACGGCGACGCCGAACTGACCGCCTACAACGCGTACCTGGCCCGGATCAACC
>JBAUUM010000412.1:0-4185 GCA_049582705.1 Actinocatenispora sp. | reverse complement strand
GACCGGACCGGGTGGGTCGGGTCGGCCGACGGGCGGTCCTGTTCGGCGCCCTCGGCGCGGTCGTCCTGGCCGGCGGGGTCGGCGCCGTGGTCGCGGTTGCGCAGTCGGGCGACACGGAACCGTCCGCCGCGCCACACCCGTCACCGAAGTCGCCCTCGCCGTCCCCGTCCCCCACCCCGCCGCCCAGGGTCCTGGAGTTCCACTTCACCGGAAAGGTCACGCTCACCTCGCTGACCTACACCGTGAACGGCGCGGCGACTACGCTGCACAAGGTGAAGCTGCCGTGGTCGAAGAGCATCACCGTGGCACCGCTGCCGGACCGGGCCGACTGGCGGCTGGCCTTCGACTACACCCCGGGCACCGTCGACTACCGGGTACTGGTGGACGGGTTCCAGGTCGCCGTCGGCGAGTACGCCAACACCGATCCCGGACACGGTTCCGCCAAGGGCAGCCACTGATCGGGCCCGGCACCGCAACGGCGGGACCCCTCCCCCGCTGCGCGGACTAGGGTCCGTCGTGCGGACGGCCGGACAACGGGGGCCGTGGACGACGGGGCGTGCGCGGCACGACGTGACCGGGTCCGCGGAGCCGGTGTCGCCCGGGGCGACACCGCCCGCCGGCCGCACCGGGCACGCGGACCAGCGGGGTTCCGACGACCGACGGGGCGAGGGAGGACGGGTCGTGACGCTGTCGATACCAGGGTTTTCCAGCAAGGTCAGCATCCTGTCGCAGGGCATCGGCAGTCTCGCCCGCGGCATACCCCGGGCGCAGCCGGGCACCCTGTTCGTGCTCGGCGCCAACGGCGGATTGAGCGTCTCACCGGACGCCGACTTCCGGGTCGTGTTCGGTCGCAACGACCCCGAGGTGCACGTGTGTGTCGGGGCGAACGACCCGCACGTCAGCCGGCGGCACGGGTACATAGTGCGGGAGAGCTCCCGCTGGGTGCTCGACAACGTCGGCAAGCTGCCGATCCGTTTCCCCGGCTCGCATCTGGTGCTGAGCGGTCAGCGGGCGGAGCTGCCGGTGGCGTACACACCGCTGTTCATCGTCGCGCCCGGGCACGAGCACCTGCTGGAGGTGCGGATCGCGGCGAGCGCGGCCTCACCCCCGGGCCCCGAGCAGCGGTACGCCGTCGACACCCGCAGCCCGACCATCTGGCCGCTGACCGCGACCGAGCACCTCGTCATGGTCTGCCTCAGCCAGCGCTACCTGCGGCTCGAGGCCCAGCCCCAGCCACTGACCTGGGCGCAGGTCGCCGCCGAACTGGCCGAGCTGCGGCCCACGGAACGCTGGAGCTGGCGACGGGCCGCGCACATCGTGTCCAAGGTGCGCAACCGGCTCAGCACGCGGGTGCCCGGGCTGCTGGAGAAGGAGGTGCCGCCGCCGGTCGGCAACATCCTCAACCACAACCTGATCACCGAACTGCTGGTCACCACCACGATCGTGGCCTCGGACCTCCACCTGCTGGACGGCTGAGCCGGACGGTCCCGCACCGACGGCGCCGGGTCGGCGGGTACCGTCGGCGCATGTCTGAGGTACCGCCACCGCCGGCGCCGCGGGTGGCCGTCGGGGTACGCGCCGCGTACGACGCGATCGCCCGCGCCTACGACGCCCAACTCGGCGACGAGCTCGACGCCAAGCCGCTGGACCGGGCGCTGCTCGGTGGGTTCTGCGAACTCGTCGGGTCCGGCCGGATCGCGGACGTGGGCTGCGGCCCCGGGCACGTGACCCGGTTCCTCGCCGCCCGGCACGGCGACGTCGTCGGCGTCGACCTGTCCCCCGGCATGGTGGCGGTGGCCCGGGAACGCGCGCCGGAGTTGACGTTCACGGAGGGCTCGATGCTGCGCCTGCCGGTCGCCGACGACGCGTGGGCCGGCGCGGTGGCGATGTACTCGATCATCCACCTCGACGCGGCGGACCGTGCCGTGGCGTGCCACGAGCTGGCGCGGGCGGTGCGGCCCGGCGGTTGGCTGCTGGTCGCGTTCCACGTCGACAGCCCCGACTTCGCCACCGGCGAGGTCAACCACCTGACGGACTGGTTCGGTGAGTCGGTGGACCTGGACGGCCACTTCCTCGACCCGGCCGAGGTCGTCGCGGAGCTGGAGTCGGCCGGGTTCACGGTGATGACGGAGGTGGTGCGCCGGCCCTGGCCCTCCGTGGAGTACCCGAGCCGGCGCTGCTACCTCCTCTCCCAGCGGCGCTGACCTGGTTCGTCAGCGCGACCAGACGGCCCGCCGTCAGGCGTCGGTGTCGTGGGCCCGGGCACCGGTGTCCAGCCGAAAAATGCCATACCCGAAGCCCTGCACGGTGACCGTCCCGTTCTGGATGCGCGCGCCGGCGGCCTCGACGACCTCCGGGGTGCCGGGCACGTCGGCGAGCGCGGTGGTGCCGGGCTCGCGGCGGGGATTGACGACGACGAGGTACCGGCCGCCCCGCAGGTACACGAACGGGTAGCCGGCGTGCAGCACCCGCACGTCACCGTCGACCCCGAGTTCCGGTGCGCCCCGACGCAGCGCGATCAGCCGTCGCACCAGGTGCAACAGCGAGCCCTCGTCCGCGCGCTGCGCCTCGACGGTCGGTCGCTGCGCGTCCGGGTCGATCGGCAGGTAGATGTCCTCCGGCGCCGCGGTGGAGAAGCCGGCGTTCGGCCCGGTGCCCCACTGCATCGGGGTACGCGCGCCGGCCCGGTTGTAGCGGGGGCCCAGCACGCTCCCCTCGGTGTCCGGCAGGCCCGGCACGTACCGCATGCCGATCTCGTCGCCGTAGTAGATGGCCGGCAGGGTGGGCCAGGTCAGCAGGAACGCGAACGCCGCCGGCAGCTGCCCGGCCGTACGCTGGCCGCAGTTGAGCCGGGCGAAGTCGTGGTTGGCGGTGGGGAACGCGATGTGCCCGGCCCCGTCGAGTGCGCGGGTGGCCTCCCGCCACGCGGTCACGAACGGCTCCGGCGAACCGCGACCCGCCGGATCGAAGAAGCAGTCCAGGGCGTCCCAGCTCTCGTTGTCGATGCCCTCCCGGTTGCTCCACAGGGAACGCAGCGGCTCACCGTCGGTCGGCCCGCCGAACTGCAGGAACATGTCGGCGTGGAAACCGGCCGGTACTGCGGTGACCGGGTCACCCCATTCGGAGATCAGCACCGCGTCCGGGTGGGTGTCGTCGAGCCAGTGCCGCAGCTCGTGCCAGAGCCGGCTGGTCTCGGTGAGGCCGGGGTCGTCCTTGACCAGCGAACCGGCCATGTCGACCCGGAAGCCGGACACGCCGAGGCGCAGCCAGCGGTCCATGATGTCGCGCAGCGCGGCCCGGTTGGCCCGGGGTCCCTCCGCGTCGACGGCCTGCCGCCACGGCTCGGCCGGATTGTCGCGCGCGTAGCCGAAGTTGAGCGCGGGCTGGAACGGGAAGAAGTTCGGCAGGTACGCCCCGCTCCGGGTGCCCGGGGACGCCACGAACCCGGCCGGCGGCTCGTCGCCGTCGCTCCAGACGTACCGGTGGTCGTCGGGATCGGTGGCGGAGGCGAGGAACCAGGGGTGCTGGTCGGAGGTGTGTCCCGGCACGAGGTCGAGCAGCACCCGGATGCCACGGTCGCGGGCCTGCTCGACGAGCCGGACGAGGTCGTCGTCGCTGCCGTACCGGGGTGCGACGTGCAGGTGGTCGACGACGTCGTAGCCTGCGTCGCCGAACGCCGAGACGAAGCAGGGGTTGATCCACACGGTGTTGACGCCCAGCCAGGCCAGGTGGTCGAGGTGCTCGGCGATGCCGTTCAGGTCACCGACGCCGTCACCGTTGGAGTCCGCGAAGCTCTGCGGGTAGATCTGGTAGAGCACGGCGTCGGCCAACCAGTCGGGCACGGGCTTGAACGTGGTCATGTCGCGAAGGGGCCTTTCCGTGCGGGGATGTGGGCGTCACGAGATGGACGAGCCGACGGTCTCCCGGATCACCAGGCAGGCGGCGCCGCGGGCCCACAGGTCGTCGTGTACCGGGTCGACATGGATCGCGCAGTCGTCCGCGGCGTCGGAGAACGCGTGCGCGGCGAGGGCGGTACGCATGGCCGGACCGAACAGGTCGTACGCCATGGCGCCCTCACCGGCGATGATGATCTTCTGCAGGTTGAGCAGGTTGCACAGCCCGGCGAGGCCGCGACCGAGAGCGCTGCCCGCCTCGGCGAACGCGGCGCGCGCGACCACCCGGCTC
>JBAUUM010000411.1:0-2014 GCA_049582705.1 Actinocatenispora sp. | reverse complement strand
GGCGACGCGTGTGCGACGTGGCGGGCAGCGCGGCGGCGCGGGTGGTGGCGTCGGAGGCCGGCCGCGGCGGGTTGACGGGGCGGCGGCCCGGCATGGTGCGCTGACGGCGTCGGCGAGTCAGTACCCGCGCCGTGGACCACTCACGCTCCGCGACCTGCCGCTCCGTGGCGTCGTACCGGCGAACCAGCGCCGGCGCGAGAGCGAGCAGGCCCGCCGCCGCAAGCACGGCGAGGAGCACCGACGTCGGCACCCCCGGACCCCTCCCGTCGCACAAGTCCCACCCTTGTCACCCGAGGTTACGGCCGGAACGCCACCGATCGATGGCGCCACACCGGTACGGCACTACCTGCCGGTAACGGATGGTGAGACTGACCCGACCCCTGAGCGAGCACGCTCGGTCGACGGCGGCGGGAACGGTCGGGCGACGTGGGCTGCTACGACGTGGACTGCTGGTCCGAGCGCTTGCGGCGCCAGCGGGCCATCAGGCCGCCGTCACCGGCGACGTCCTCCGAGGTGAGCGCGTAGCCGATGTGGTCACGCCAGCCACCGGCGATGTACAGGTAGCGGTGGTGGTACGACTCCTCGCGGAAGCCCAGCTTCTCCACCACCCGGCGGCTCGGCTTGTTCTCCGGCCGGATGTTCACCTCGACCCGGTGCAGCCCGCCCCGGCTGAACGCGTGGTCGACGGCCAGCGCCAACGCCAACGGTGTGATGCCGCGGCCCGCGTACCGGTGGTCCACCCAGTAGCCGGCGTACCCGGAGCAGAACGCGCGGCGCACGATGTTGCCGATGGTCAGCTGGCCCACGAAGCGGCCGTCGTAGCAGATCGCGTACGGCAGGGTGGAGCCCTCCTGCGCGGACCGCTTCAGGTCCCGGTACACGTACCGGAAGGCGCGCAGCGTGTGCACGTCCGCCCACCGGCCCGGCGCGTCGGGTTCCCACGGGCTCAGCCAGGCCTCGTTCGCGAGGCGCACCTCGACCCACGCCGCGGCGTCGCCCCGTTGATAGGGCCGCAGCGTCACGGGTCCGTCAGTGAGGGTGGCCGGCCACCCTGGGTGAGCTGTCATCTCCGCCGATCGATCAGCAGTACGTCCACCGTGGAGCCCGCCGCGGCGGTCGACACCCGCTCGCCGAGCACCAACAGGCCGTTCGCCTCGGCCAGGCCTGACAGAGTGTACGGCCCACCGGCCAGCGGCTGCACCGTGTACCCACCGCCGCGACGTTCCGACACCTGCGCCGGGCGGAACTCACGCAGCCCTCCCGGTGACGACAGCGTCTCCAGCAGGTGGGCCTTGACGCTCGGCCGGAACACGGGTTCGGCCCCGGACAGCCGCTGGATGATCGGCCGGACCAGGATCTCGAAGCCGATCAGCGCCGCGCCCGGATCGCCCGGCAGGCAGACGATCGGCACCTCCTCCACCCCGACCGTGCCGAACCCCAGCGACGAGCACGGGTAGACGGACAGGTCGGTGAACGGCACGGTGCCGTCCCGGCCGAGCACCCGGCGCACCATGTCCCCCGGGCCGAGGCCGGTACCGCCGGTCATCACGATGAGGTCGCTGCGGATCGTCTGGTCCTCCAGGACGGCGCGCAGCCCTTCCGGGTCGTCGTCGCAGATGCCCATCCGGTACGCCAGCGCACCGGCCTCCACCGCGGCGGCGGTCAGCGCGTGCGAGTTGACGTCCACGACCTGTCCCGGCGCCGACACCCGGCCCGTCTCGACCAGCTCGTCACCGGTGGCCACCACGACGACCCGCGGGCACGGTCGGACCACCACGTGGCCCACCCCCGCGGCGGCGAGCAGCGCCACCATCGGCGGGGTCACCGGGGTGCCGGCGCACGCGATGAGTACGCCGGCGGCCAGCTCGTCGCCGGCCCGCCGGACGCCGTGGCCGCGCTTGGGCGCCGCGTAGATCTCCACGGCCGCCATGCCCTCGTCGGTCCAGGCGATCGGCACGATCGCGTCCGACGCGGCCGGCATCGGCGCGCCGGCCGCCACCGACAGGCAGCTGCC
>JBAUUM010000410.1:0-2599 GCA_049582705.1 Actinocatenispora sp. | reverse complement strand
GTCGCACGCTCCGGCCCCGGTGGTCCGGCTGCTGCCCCGTAACCACCCGGCGGCGTCGCTGCCGCCGCCCGACGGTGCGCCCGGGCTGCCCGTCGGCCTGTCCGAACAGGACCTGTCGCCGGTCCGGCTCGACTTCGCCGCCGAGCCGCACCTCGTCGTGGTCGGCGACACCGGCTCGGGCCGGACCGGGTTCCTGCGGATGCTGGCGGGCCGGATCGCGGCACACCACACGCCCCTGCGGGCCCGGATCGTCGTCGCCGACTACCGCCGTACGCTGCTCGGCGCGGTGTCGCCGGACCATCTGCTCGACTACGCCGCGTCGGCCTCCGCGCTGGGCGCGACGGTGGCCTCCGTGGCGGACGCGATGCGGGAGAGGCTGCCCGGCCCGGACGTGTCCGCCGAGGCGCTGCGTGCCCGGTCCTGGTGGACCGGCCCCGACCTGTACCTGCTGGTCGACGACTACGACCTGGTCGTCACCGGCTCCGGCAACCCGCTGTCGCCGCTGACCGACCTGCTGCCGCACGCCCGGGACATCGGCCTGCACCTGGTACTGGCCCGCCGGGTCGGTGGCATGGCCCGCGCCCTGTACGAGCCGGTACTGCAGTCGCTGCGGGAACTCGACATGCCCGCGCTGATGCTCTCCGGGAACCGTGACGAGGGGCCGCTGTACGGCAACCGCCGGCCGGAGCCGCTGCCGCCGGGACGTGGCTGGTTGATCCGGCGCCGGGACGGTAGCCAGCTGATCCAGACGGCCTGGCAGGAGCCGCGCTGACCGGCCGCGCGGATCGGTGGACCGTCACGGACCGGGCCAGGAACGGAGGCCCCGCCGACCCGGCGATCGGGGCGGTGGACCGTCACGGACCGGGCCAGGAACGGAGGCATCGAGGGGTCTCGATAGTTGGGGCAAGGGGCGGCATGATGGTGTGCACCGGTTTTAACCGACATGTCGCCAGGAGGCGTCCATGGCAGGTCCCCTCACCCCTCGCCGGTCTCGCACCCGCGGCGTCCTCGCCGCCGGGCTCGTCGCCGGGCTGGCGGTCGCCGCACTCGGCACCGCGCCCGCCGCGCAGGCCGCCCCCGACCACCTCACCCTCGTCGGTGAGCGGCACTCGCTGCTGGCCACGCACTACTGGTACCAGCAGACCTACGGCGGGCACCCGGTGCTCGACGCGTACTACGTGCGGCACGTGAACACGAAGACCGGCGCCACCACCGTGGACGACGGCCGCGCGAAGATCTCGTCGCTGGCGCGTACCGCGGCCGCGGTCAGCCGGGACAAGGCCGCGTCGGCGGCCACCACCCGCTCGCCGGGTGCGGTGCGCAGCAACGAACTGTCCGTACTGCCGGGCCGCGACGGCGCCGCCAGCCTCGTCTACTCGGTGGTCACCGGCAGCGCGCACGGTTCGGTCCGTACCGTCGTGGACGCCGGCTCCGGCAAGGTCCGCGAGGTGCAGAACCTGGTCAAGGAGGCCGACGGCACCGGCCAGGTCTTCAACCCCAACGCCGTGGTCACGCTCCAGGACGAGAGCCTGACCGACGACAACAACGCCGACTCGCCCGCGTTCGCGGACGCGTACAAGCAGGTCACGCTCACCAACCTGGACGGCAGCGGGACCCTGTCCGGTGACTTCGCCACCGACGTGAACAAGAAGAAGAAGCGCGCGCACTCGGCGGCCGACTCGTTCGTCTTCAACCGCTCGCAGGGCGGCTTCGAAGAGACCATGGCGTACTTCCACCTCACCGAGGCGCAGAAGTTCATCCAGGCGAACGGCTTCACCGACGTCAACAACGAGGCGCAGGACTTCGCCACGGTCGGGCTGAGCGACGACAACTCGTTCTACGACCCGTCCGCGGACCAGATCACCTACGGCACCGGTGGCGTGGACGACGCCGAGGACGCCGAGGTCATCTGGCACGAGTACGGGCACGCCATTCAGGACGCGCAGGTGCCCGGGTTCGGCTCGTCGGAGGAGGCCGGCGCGATCGGCGAGGGCTTCGGCGACTACTGGGCCTACACCATGTCGATCACGGTGAGCACGGACACCGCGACGACGCCGCTGGCCTGCATCGCCGACTGGGACGCCGTGTCGTACACCAGCGACGAACCGCACTGCCTGCGCCGGCTCGACGGCACCAAGTCGTACCCGGGTGACCTGGACGGCGAGGTGCACGACGACGGTGAGATCTGGTCCCGTGCGCTGTTCGACGTGCACAACGCGCTCGGCCAGGACAAGGCCACCAAGGTGGTGCTGGAGTCGCAGTTCAACTACACCCCGGACACCTCCATGCCGGAGGCCGCGCAGAACGTGGTCGACGCCGCGGACTCGCTGTACGGCGCGACCGCCGCGCAGCAGGCCCGTCAGGCCTTCGTGGATCGCGGGATTCTCAGCTGACCCCCGCCGGTGACCGGTCCGTCCGGTCACCGGCCAGGTCTTCGGGCCGGTCCCGTTGTCGGACCGGTCGCACGCCGGACCGGCGTGCCGGTGCCCCCAGCCCCGGCCGCCGGTCCCGCTGTCTCTGCGCGGCCGGTCGTCACCGGAAGGTGACGTGCACGGTGAACCCGGCGTCGTCCGGACGGGCGCCCGGCCCGGCCACCGCT
>JBAUUM010000409.1:0-7512 GCA_049582705.1 Actinocatenispora sp. | reverse complement strand
GCGGACCGACGCCCGGTCCGCAGCCGCGCGCCGGCGGCGGGCAGCGGACCGACGCCCGGTCCGGACTCATCTCGGAACCCCGCTCAGGGAGTGACCGGTCCGGCGCCGGCATCCGACGGTTCCGGCAGCGGGGCCGCAGTGCCACTGACCCTGATCCCGGTGGTACCGCCCGGGAGGATGTCGACGAGCAGACGGCTGGGGCGGCCCATGTCCTCACCCTGGCGGATGATGACCCGTGCCGGTGGACCGACCAGTTCGAGTTCCCGCAGGTAGGCGCCGAACGCGGCGGCCGCGGCACCGGTGGCGGCGTCCTCGACGACCCCGCCCGGCGGGAACGGGTCGCGCGCGTGGAAGACGTCGTCGCTCTCCCGCCACACCAGGTGGACGGTGGTCCAGCCGAGGCGTGCCATCAGCGCGCCGAGCGCGTCCCGGTCGTAGTCCAGGTCGGCCAGTCTCTCCCGGCTCGCGGCGGCGAGCACGAGATGGTCGGCGCCCGCGTTGGCGACACGGGGCGGCAGCGCCGGATCCAGTTCGGCACGCCGCCAGCGCAGCGCCGCGAGCGCACCGGTGAGATCGTCCTCGTCCACGGTACGGATGCTGGGGGCGACGCTGGTCAGCGTGGCAAGGATCCGCCCGTCGCCGGCGCGGGTCTCGACGGCGACCTCCCCGGCCGCCGTGTCGAACACCAGGCCACCCGGGCCCGACCGCTCCGCGATGGCGACCGCGGTAGCGATCGTCGCGTGTCCGCAGAAGGGAACCTCGGCGAGCGGACTGAAGTACCGGATCCGGAGTCGCCGGCCCGACGGGGTGTCCCCGGGAATCACGAACGCGGTCTCCGAGTAGCCGACGGCCGCCGCGGTCGCCTGCATCTGCTCGTCGTCGAGCGCGCCGGCGTCGAGTACGACCCCGGCCGGGTTGCCGCCGGCCCCGTTCACGTCGAACGCGGTGTAGCGCAACAGTTCTCGTTGCCGCCGCCCGGTCGGGGCGGCGTTCGTCGATGTCATACGCCCAGTCTGGCGAGGCCGTAGCATCGGATCAAACGATGGATTGCGATGAACAGGATCGAGGATCGCGATGGACACCCGCCTGCTCCGGAGCTTTCTCGCCGTCGTACGGACCGGTGGCATCACGGCCGCGGCGGCCGAGCTGGGCTTCGTGCAGTCGACGGTCACCAGCCATGTCCAGACCCTGGAGCGACGTGCCCGGACCCGTCTGCTGGAGCGGCTCCCGACCGGGACCTCGCCCACCCCGGCCGGTACGCGGCTCGCCGAACGGGCGCAGCAGATCCTCGACCTCCAGGACCAGATGTTCACCGAACTCGCCGCCGACGGCGACCGCGCCGCGGGCATCGTGCGGGTCTGCGCGCCGGACTCGGTGTGCGGATACCGGCTGCCGGCGATCCTGCCGGAGCTGCGGAAGCGGTACCCCGAGGTCCGCCTGTCGCTCGCGCCGACCACCACGCGGGTCGCGTTCAGCGCCCTCGCCGATCGTCGTGCGGACCTGGCGCTGATCCTCGAACCGTCGGTACGCGCACCCGGACTCGACATCGTCGACCTCGGCGTACAGAGACTGACCCTGGTCGCGCCGGCGACGACGGACCTGCCGAGGACACGGCCGATCACCTCGGCCGAGCTGGCGGCGACCGAGGTTCTGCTGCAGGAGGAGGGTTGCGCCTACAGCGACGAACTCGCGGCACTGATCGCCGCCGACGCACCCGCCGCCAACCCACCCCGGTTCGGCAGCGTGGAGACCGTGAAGCGGTGCGTGGAGGCCGGCATCGGCCTGGCTCTGCTGCCGAGGCAGGCGGTCGCCCGGGAGCTGGCCGCCGGGCGGCTGGTCGAGCTCCGGGCGCCCGACCTGACGCCGCAGCGTCTGTGGTTGGTGCGGTCCCGGTCACGGTGGATGTCACCGGCCGTGCAGGGCGTCCATGCGGCACTGCACGGACTGCGCGCCTGACCGGCGCCCGCCGGTGCGGGCGTGCGCGGACAGTGACCCGCGATGTCGGTGCGGTGAGCAGGGGCACGCGGGATGCCGCTGCCCGTACTGCACGTGACCGGTGTGACGTGCTCCGTCATGCCGCGCGCTCGACGCCCGGTGACTGTGCTGACCTGGTACGACGTCGTGAGTACCGTTCTGGCATCAGCTTGTCCGTCCGTCCAACGAGTGATGACCCGGTTCCCCTTTCGTGGTTAATCTCCGGGCATGCGTCAACGCGTCGTGATCGTCACCGACTCCACGGCCTCGCTGCCTGCCCAGGTGGTCGAGGAACTCGGGATCCACGTTGTGCCGCTTCAGGTCCGGATCGGCGACACCGTCGACAACGAGAATCGGGTCGACCGCGCCGACCTGCTGGCGGCGCTGCGCAACGAGACCCCGGTCGGCACCGCGGAGCCGCCGTCGTCGGCGTTCTTCTGGGACTACCAGGGCGCGGCGGACGCCGGGGCGCAGGCCATCGTCTCCATCCACATCTCCAGCCGGCTCTCCGGGACCTGCGAATCGGCCTGGGCGGCGGGCGCCCGGTCGAGGGTCCCGGTGCATGTGGTCGATTCGCTCACCAGCGGCATGAGCCTGGGCTTCCTGGTGATCGCCGCGGCCCAGGCCGCGCGGTCCGGCGCCGGGGCCGAGGAGATCGTGGGCATCGTCACCGCCCGCCGCCGGGACCAGGACCAGCTCATCTACGTCGACACGCTGGAACACCTGCGCCGTGGCGGGCGCATCGGCGCCGCGTCCGCGATGCTGGGCACGGCGCTGTCCATCAAGCCGCTGCTCGCCATCGCCGGCGGTGAGATCGTGCCGTTGGCGAAGGTCCGTGGCACGGAGCGTGCGCTGATCCGGCTGGTCGACATCGGCGGCGAGCGGGTCGCCGGCCGTACGGTCGACGCCGCGATCGAGCACGTGGACGCGCCGGACCGGGCCGACGAGCTGGTGCGCCTGTTGCGCGGCCGGCTGCCGATGATGCGCGAGACGATCGTGACGTGCGCGAGCGCGGTACTCGCCGCGCACCTGGGCCCGGGCACGGTGGGCATCGCGCTGGCCCCCTGCTGAACCCGCCTGCCGTCCCGTACCGGCCGGTGCCGTGCCGTTGTCCCCGTACCGGCCGGTGCTGGGCCGTTCGGCCCGATCCGGCCGCCCAAGCACGCCGCCGCCCGGTCCGTTCCGTGCGGGCGGGATGGTCGGCGCGGGAGGAGATGGCCCCGGAGACAGAAAAAGTCAAGCGCGCTTGTTTTTTCTGTCTCTCGGTGCGAGCCTGGGGGCAGTACCGGTCTGGGACGGGAGACGTTGCGTGGTCGAGCTGGAAACGCTGCTGACCGACCTGGCCGCCGAGGGGGAGGAACTCGACGGCACCGTGGCCGGGCTGCCGGCCGCCCGGTGGGGCACGCCGACCCCGGCGCCGGGCTGGACCATCGCGCACCAGATCGCGCATCTGACCTGGACCGACGAGCTGGCCCTGCGGTCGGCCCGCGACCCGGCCGGCTTCACCGCCGAACTGGGCCGCACCGGCGGCGACATCCAGGGCTTCATCGACGCGGGCGCGGCGGAGGGTCCGACCACGGCACCCGCCGACCTGCTGGCCCGGTGGCGCGCCAGCCGTACCGCCCTCGCCGCCGCGCTCCGGGAGGTACCGATGGGTGTCCGGTTGCCCTGGGTCGGCACCCGGATGAGCCCCGCCTCGATGGCGACCGGCCGGCTCATGGAGACCTGGGCGCACGGCCAGGACGTACTGGACGCGCTGGGGCTGGCCCGCGAACCGAGCGGCCGCCTGCACCACGTGGCCCGGATCGGCGTGCGGGCACGCGACTACGCCTTCACCGCGCACGGGCTGCCCGTGCCGGACGGCGAGTTCCGGGTCGAACTCAGCGCGCCCGACGGCCAGGTGTGGGACTTCGGCCCGCCAGACGCGCCGCAGCGGGTGACCGGCCCGGCGCTCGACTGGTGCCTCCTGGTCACCCAGCGCCGGCACCCCGACGACACGACCCTGGTCGCGGTCGGCGACGACGCGCGTGCCTGGCTGACCGTCGCACAGGCGTTCGCCGGCCCGCCCGGGGCCGGCCGGAAGGCAGGGCAGCACCGATGACCACACCCGGCGGACCGATCCGGATCGGCAACGCGTCCGGCTTCTACGGCGACCGGTTCACGGCGGTGCGCGAGATGCTCACCGACGGACCGCTCGACGTGCTCACCGGCGACTATCTCGCCGAGCTGACCATGCTGATCCTCGCGCGGGACCGGGCCAAGGACCCCGGGCGCGGGTACGCGAAGACGTTCCTGCGGCAGATGGAGGACTGCCTCGGCCTGGCGGTCGAGCGGGGCGTGCGGATCGTGACCAACGCCGGTGGGCTCAACCCGGCCGGGCTCGCGGACGCGCTGGCAAAACTGGCCGAGCGGCTGGGCGTCCCGGCCCGCGTCGGGCACGTGGTCGGCGACGACCTCACCGACCGGGCGGCCGAGCTGGGGCTCGGGAAACCGTTGGCGGCCAACGCGTACCTGGGGGCGTGGGGCATCGCCGAGTGCCTGCGCGCCGGTGCCGACGTGGTCGTGACGGGCCGGGTGACGGACGCCTCGCTGGTGGTCGGCCCGGCGGCGGCACACTTCGGCTGGAAGCCGGCGGACCACGACGCGCTCGCCGGCGCGGTCGTCGCCGGGCACGTCATCGAGTGCGGTGCCCAGGCGACCGGGGGAAACTACCCGTTCTTCACCGAGATCGCGGACCTGCGGCGGCCCGGCTTCCCGATCGCCGAGGTGCACGCCGACGGGTCCAGCGTGATCACCAAGCACGACGGCACCGGCGGCGCGGTCAGCGTCGGTACCGTGACCGCCCAGCTGCTGTACGAGATCGGCGGCGCCCGGTACGCCGGGCCGGACGTGACGGCGCGGTTCGACACGATCGAGCTGGCCGGTGACGGACCGGACCGGGTACGGATCACCGGCGTACGGGGCGAGCCGCCACCACCGACGCTGAAGGTGTCCCGCAACGTCCTCGGCGGGCACCGTAACCAGGTCGAGTTCGTGCTGACCGGGCTGGACGTACCGGCCAAGGCCGACCTGGTCCGCGCGCAGTTCGAGTCGATGCTGCCGGCACGTCCGGCGGAGCTGCGCTGGACCCTCGCCCGCACCGACCATGCCGACGCCGGCACCGAGGAGGAGGCCAGCGCGCTGCTGCGGGTCGCCGGCTGGGACCCGGACAAGGCCGTCGTGGGGCGCGGATTCTCCGGCGCCGCGGTGGAACTCGCGCTCGCCAGCTACCCGGGATTCCACCTGGTCGCGCCGCCCGGTGACGCGTCACCGTACGGCGTGTTCGAGCCCGGGTACGTGGACGCGGGCGTGGTCGAGCACGTGGCGGTCTGCCCGGACGGCGGCCGGATCGGCGTACCGGCGGCCGCCGACACACGGGAGCTGTCCGAGGTGCCGGAACCGGCGCTGCCCGAACCGCTTCCGGCGGGCCCGACCCGTCGTGTCCCGCTCGGCCTGGTCGTCGGGACCCGCAGCGGCGACAAGGGCGGCGACGCGAACGTCGGGGTGTGGGCGCGCACCGACGACGCCTGGCGTTGGTTGGCGCACACGCTGACGGTCGAGGAGTTCCGCCGGCTGCTGCCGGAGACCGCGGACCTGGCCGTGGCGCGGCACGTACTGCCGAACCTGCGTGCGGTCAACTTCGTGGTCTCCGGGGTGCTCGGTGCCGGAGTGGCGGCCCAGGAACGATTCGATCCGCAGGCCAAGGCGCTCGGCGAGTGGCTGCGCGCGCGGCACCTGGACGTACCGGAGGCCCTGCTGTGACCGCCCTCGGGTCGACAGTGGACGGTCGGGCGCCGGGCTTCGCGGCGAGCCGGGAGGCGATGCTCGGCAAGCTCGCCGAGATCGACGCCGAGCACGCCACGGCGGTGGCCGGCGGTGGCGAGAAGTACGTGCGGCGGCACCAGGGCCGGGGCAAGCTGCTGGCCCGCGAACGGATCGAGCTGCTGCTCGACGAGGACGCGCCGTTCCTGGAACTGTCCACGCTCGCCGCGTGGGGCAGCGACTACCCGGTGGGGGCCAGCGTGGTCACCGGGATCGGGGTGGTATCGGACGTCGAGTGCGTGATCGTCGCCAACGACCCGACCGTGCGGGGCGGCGCCACGAACCCGTGGACGATGCGCAAGATGCTGCGCGCGGCGGACATCGCCCGCGCGAACCGCCTGCCGATGATCCTGTTGGTCGAGTCGGGCGGTGCGGACCTGCCCAGCCAGAAGGAGATCTTCATCCCGGGCGGCCGCACGTTCCGCGACCTGACCCAGCTGTCGGCCGCCGGCATCCCGACGATCGCCCTGGTCTTCGGCAACTCCACGGCCGGCGGTGCGTACCTGCCGGGCATGTCCGACCACGTGGTGATGATCCGGCAGCGTTCCAAGGTGTTCCTCGGCGGTCCACCGCTGGTGAAGATGGCCACCGGCGAGGAGTCCGACGACGAGTCGCTCGGCGGCGCGGAGATGCACGCGCGTACCAGCGGCCTGGCCGACCACCTGGCCGTCGACGAGCCGGACGCGATCCGGATCGGTCGGCGCATCGTCGCCCGCCTCAACTGGCGCAAACGCGGTCCGCTGCCGGCCTCCGTCGTCGAGCCGCCCCGGTTCGACGAGGAGGACCTGCTCGGCATCGCCCCGGTCGACCTCCGGGTCCCGTTCGACCCGCGGGAGGTGATCGCCCGGGTGGTGGACGGGTCCGACTTCGACGAGTTCAAACCGGAGTACGGCACCAGCCTGGCCACCGGCTGGGCCCGGGTGCACGGTTACCCGGTGGGGATCCTGGCCAACGCGCGCGGCGTGCTGTTCAGCGCCGAGTCGCAGAAGGCCGCCCAGTTCATCCAGCTCGCCAACCGGTCCGACACCCCGCTGCTGTTCCTGCACAACACCACCGGGTACATGGTGGGTCGGGACTACGAGCAGGGCGGGATCATCAAGCACGGCGCGCTGATGCTCAACGCGGTGTCGAACTCGACCGTGCCGCACATCTCGATCCTGCTCGGCGCCTCGTACGGTGCCGGGCACTACGGCATGTGCGGCCGGGCGTACGACCCGAGGTTCCTGTTCGCCTGGCCGAGCGCGAAGTCGGCGGTGATGGGTCCGCAGCAGCTCGCCGGGGTGCTGGGCATCATCGCGCGGCAGGCGGCCGGGCAGGCCGGCCGGCCGTACGACGAGGAGGCGGACGCGGCGATGCGCGCGGCGGTGGAGAAGCAGGTCGAGGCCGAGTCGTTGCCGATGTTCCTGTCCGGCCGGCTCTACGACGACGGGGTCATCGACCCGCGCGACACCCGTACGGTGGTCGGCATCTGCCTGTCCGCCATCCACAGTGGACCAGTAGAGGGCGCCCGTGGCTTCGGCGTCTTCCGGATGTGATGACGAGATGATCTCTTCGGTACTGGTGGCCAACCGCGGCGAGATCGCCCGGCGGGTGTTCCGCGCCTGCCGCGAGGCGGGCATCGGCACCGTCGCCGTGTACTCCGACGCCGACGCGGGCGCCGCACACGTGACGGAGGCG
>JBAUUM010000408.1:0-4065 GCA_049582705.1 Actinocatenispora sp. | reverse complement strand
CCAGACAGATGAGCGGAGACGCGCGACAGCGCCCCACACCGGCCTCGGTGTCCCACACCGATGGTTCCGGCAAGGTCACGCGGCCCGACGACGGCGCCCGCGGCAGCGCCCAGGACGGGCTTCCGCCCGGCGAGCGCGCGGATTCGGCGCCCGGCGGCCACGCCAGTGCCGGCGACGGATATCCACCCGGTGACCACGGCGATTCGGCGCCCGGCGGCCACGCCGGTGCCGGCGACGGACCTCTACCCGGTGACCACGGCGGTGTCCGCGGCGATCCGGCGTCCAGTGGCCGCGCTGATACCGGCGACGGACCTCCGCCCGGTGACCACGACGGTGTCCGCGGCGGACCTCCACCCGGGGAAGGCCCGTCCCCCGACCGGCATCCGGCCGAGCCCGCGCCGACCTGGCAGAAGGTCGTGGCGTCGGTGGCCTCCGTGATCGTGCTGCTCGGCATGGTCGCCCTGGTGGCGGCGTTCGGCAGCGCCATGATCGGCGAGACGCACCACGGCGCCCGGGCCGGCATCCTGGCCCTGGAACTCCTGCCGTTCCTGCCACCGGTGTTCGGCGGCGTGATGGGCACACTGATCGGACGCCAGCACGGCCGGATCACCGCCTGGTGCTACGGCTCGCTCGGTGCGCTGCTCGGGCTGGCCATCGTGGCCGTCGTGCTCTACGGCCTGGTCGCGATCATCGCGTACCTCTTCGCCCGCGACTGGCAGTTCTGACCCACCCGCCCCGCCACGGCGCCCCGGAACCCCCGCCGTCCCCGAAGGCATTTTCCCCGAATGTACGGTTCATGCCCTCCTGCGAAAGTTACATTCGGGGAAAATGCCCACTTGGCGAGCGCGGAAACGACCATTTTCCCGTTTTGTACCGTGCGAGCGGCGCGGCCGGAGCAGGACGCAGCGATCTGCCGGGAGCGGTGCACCCCAAGTACCGGGACGGCCGACGATGCCGGTCCTGGCAGCCCGACGGACCGGTACGCCCGACGGCCTGGGAGTGCCGGGGCGGCCGGAGCCGGTGAGCGGCTCCGGCCGGGAGGTCAGCCGCGCAGCATCTCCGCGACCAGGAAGGCCAGCTCCAGCGACTGCTGGGTGTTGAGCCGCGGGTCGCAGGCGGTCTCGTACCGCGTCGGCAGGTGCAGCTCCTCCAGCGCCTGGGCGCCGCCAAGGCACTCGGTGACGTCGTTGCCGGTCAGCTCGACGTGCAGGCCGCCCGGGTGGGTCGACAGCCCGCGGTGCACCTCGAAGTACCCGAGGACCTCGTCGACGATCCGGTCGAAGTGCCGGGTCTTGTACCCGTTGGACGATTCGATGGTGTTGCCGTGCATCGGGTCGCACTGCCAGACAACGCGGGCGCCGGACGCGGTGACCTTCTCCACGATCGCCGGCAGTACGTCGCGGACCACCCCGTTGCCCATCCGGCTGATCAGGGTGAGGCGCCCGGGGATGTTCTCCGGGTTGAGCCGCTCGCACAGTTCGATGGCCGTGTCGGGAGTCGTGGACGGGCCGATCTTGACGCCGATCGGGTTGGCCACCCGGGACACGAAGTCCACGTGCGCCCCGGTCAGCTCGCGGGTCCGTTCGCCGACCCAGATGAAGTGGCCCGACAGCGCGTACGCCCGGTCGCCGGCGACCCGGGTCAGGGCCCGCTCGTACTCCAGGACCAGCGCCTCGTGGCTGCCGTACAGGGTGACCTGGCGCAGCGCCTCGTCGTCGGAGACCCCGCAGGCACTCATGAACCGCAGCGCCCGGTCGATCTCCCGACCGATCGCCTCGTACCGTTCCCCGGCCGCGGAGCTACGCACGAAGCCCTTGTTCCAGGTGTGCACGGCGTGCAGGTCGGCCAACCCCCCGGACAGGTACGCCCGGAGCATGTTCATCGCGGCGGCGGCGTTCGCGTACGCCCGGATCATCCGCTGCGGGTCGGCTCGCCTCGCCTCGGGCGTCGCCTCCAGCGAGTTGATCATGTCGCCCCGGTAGGAGGGCAGGCCGACCGCGTCGGTCTGCGCGGACCGCGGCTTGGCGTACTGCCCGGCGACGCGGCCGAGCTTGACGACCGGCATGCTGGCGCCGTAGGTGAGCACGATCGCCATCTGCAGCAGCGTCCGCGCGTTGGCCAGCAGGTGCTGCTCGGTGTTGTTGACGAAGGTCTCGGCGCAGTCGCCGCCCTGGAGCAGGAACGCCTCCCCGTCGCACACCTCGGCGAGCCGGTTGCGCAGCTGGTCGACCTCGTAGGGCGCCACCACCGGCGGGACGGTGGACAGCACGTGACAGACCTGGTCAACCTCGGCGGGATCCGGCCAGGCGACCCCCTGGGCGCGGGGAAGGTCGCGCCAGTTGTCCAGCCCCAACGCCTCGACCTCATCGGCCTCGGCGTCACGGGTGGTCAGCACACTGGTCGACTCAAGACCGGGGAAACGTAGGTCGTGCCATTCTCGACGCACCCGTCCAGCCTAAGCGCAACCGGTGCGGCCGGCCGCCCCCGACCGCCACGCGCTGCGACGTCGGCCACGTCACGGCACATCTCTAGGGAAATCTTTGACAGCTGCCCTCTTTTGACGTCTACTGGTTTTTGAGAGTCACTACCAGTTTTTAAGAGGTGCGCACATGGCCGACGACGTCTCCTACGGACGGGCCCGGCAGTGGACCGTCCTGATCGCTCTGTGGCTGGCCACCCTGGTCGTCGGGCTCGACACCATGGTGCTCAGCGTCGCGCTGACCACCCTCAGCCGTGACCTCGGCGCCACCAACTCCGACCTGCAGTGGGTCACCGACGCGTACACGCTGGCGCTGGCCGCGCTGCTGCTGCCCGCCGGCCTGCTCGCCGACCGGATCGGTCGCCGCCGGGTCCTGCTCGCCGGGCTCGTCGTGTTCGGCGCGTCCTCCGCGGCCGGCGCCGTCGTGGACTCCCCCGCCCAACTGATCGCCGCACGCGCCGTGATGGGACTCGGCGCCGCGGTGCTGATGTCCGTACCGCTGTCCGTGGTGCCCACCGTGTTCGGCGCCGAGGGCCGCGGCCGGGCCATGAGCATCCTGGTCTCCGGCATGATGCTCGGCCTGCCGCTCGGCCCGATCCTCGGCGGCTACCTGCTGGAGCACTACTGGTGGGGTTCGGTCTTCCTGATCAACGTGCCCGTGGTGCTCGTCGCGCTCGCCGTCGTCGCGGTCACCATCACCGACACCCGCGCCCCCGACGCCCGACGCCCCGACCTGGCCGGCGTCACGCTCTCCACGCTCGGCCTGGTCGCCCTCGTGTACGGGATCATCGAAGGCCCCAACCGGGGATGGACCGACCCGGTCGTACTCGGCGCACTGGCCGGCGCCGTGCTGCTCCTGCTCGCCTTCGGCCTGTGGCAGACGCACGCGGCGAACCCGCTGATCCGGCTGTCCCGGTTCCGCGACCGGCGGCTGAGTACCGGGCTGTTCACCATGACGATCGCGTCGTTCGCGCTGTTCGGCGTCGTGTTCGTGGTGCCGCAGTACCTGCAGGTCGTCCTCGGGTACACGGCGCTCGGCGGTGGTCTGCGGCTGCTGCCGATGATCGCCGGACTGCTGGCCAGCGCCCCCGCCAGCGACCGTCTCGCCCGCCGGTACGGGCGCAAGCTGCCCGTCGCGGGCGGCATGCTGATCATCGCCGTCGGCCTGCTGGTGCACTCCCGGATCACCGCCGACAGCGGATACGCGCTGACCGCGGTCGGCCTGGCCGTCGAGGGCTTCGGCATCGGGCTGGTGCTGCCGCCCGCCATGGACGCGGCACTCGGCGCGTTCAGCGGACCCGAGGCCGGCATCGGGTCGGCCACCATCCAGTCCATCCGCCAGGTCGGCGCCGCACTCAGCGTCGCCGTACTGGGCAGCGTGCTGAACGTGGTGTACCGCAACCAGATCGACCCGCACCTGACCGGCCTGCCGGCCGGCGCCGCGCACGCGGCCCGCGGCTCCGTCGGCGGCGCAACGATCGTCGCGGACCGGCTCGGACCCGCCGGGCGCGCCCTGCGAGCCGCCGCCGACGCCGCCTTCAGCCACGGCATTTCCGCGCTCCTACTGGTCTGCGCCGGGGCCGCCG
>JBAUUM010000407.1:0-5983 GCA_049582705.1 Actinocatenispora sp. | reverse complement strand
GCCTCGCGCTGCTGGCCGCCGCGCACCTGACGGGCGAGCAGGGCTGGCTCGAGGACGCCGGCCGGCTGGCCGACACGCTCGCCGAACGCGCCGAGGACGACGGCACCGGGCTGTGGTGGCCGGCCGGGGACCGGCAACCCTTGGGCTACCTGCACGGCTCGTCCGGCGTCGGCACCTTCCTCACCGAACTCGGCACCCGCACCGATGCGCCGCACCTGTGCCGGCTGGGGCGACGGGCGCTCGCCTTCGACCTGGCCCAGGGCCGGGAACGGCCCAACGGCGGGCTCGGGTTCGGCGCGTACGCGGAGGCACCGGCGTTCGAACCGTACGTGGTCCGGGGCGGTGCCGGGGTGGGCATGGCCGTGGCCCGACAGCTCGCCGCGACCGACGAGCCGCGCCTGGCCGCGACGCTGCGCCGGATCGTCCGCGGCGTCGGCATGCCGTTCGCGGTCAACCCCGGATACTTCTCCGGGATGGCCGGCATCGCGGAGTTCCTGCTGGACTGCCGGGACGTGCTGCCCGACGAGCCTGCCGTCGAGGAGACCCTCACGCGGCTGGTCGACCAGATCATGACGCTGCGCTGCCCGGGACCCGACGGGACCGCGTTCCCCGGGGACGGGCTGCTGCGCCAGAGCTGCGACCTGGCGTCCGGATCCGCCGGCATCGCCCTGACGCTGCGCCGGCTCGCCGACGGCTCGGGCACCCTCGACCTGCGGTACGGACGGGGTGCGCGGTGACCCCCGACCGTCTCGCCGTCGTCTGCACCGGAGCCAGCGCAGCGCTCGACCTCCCCGCGCACCTCACCGCGTGGCGGCGCGCCCTTCCGGTACCGACCACCGTGCTGCTGACCTCGGCGGCGCTGACCTTCGTACAGCCGCGGGCGCTCCGGCTGATCGCCGACGAGGTGATCGAGCCCGGGGACCCCGGCTTCAACCCGGTCGAGTTCGCCAACCGGGCCCGGCTGTTCGTGGTCGCGCCGACCACGGCCAACTTCCTCGTGTCGGCGTCCCTCGGACTGGCCAGCACACCCGCGCTGACCGCGGCACTCGCCACGCCCGCCGGCAAGGTCCTGTTCCCGCACATGAACCCGACCATGTGGCAGGCGCCGACGACCCAGGCCGCCGTCCGCGCGCTGCGCGAACGCGACGTCGTCGTCGTGTCCCCGGTACCGTCCACCGTGCTCACCCTGTGGAGCGGGGAGTTCTCCGACAGCCTCGCCATGCCGGCACCCCAGAAGACCGCGCAGGTGATCACCGCCCAGTGGCAGACAGCCGGGGAGGCATGACGGGTCGGGCCGCGCTGCTGCGCGGCAACACCGACTTCAGCCTGTTCTGGTGGGGCCAGGCGTTGTCCGCGCTGGGCTCCCGGATCAGCGACATCTGCCTGCCGCTGCTGGTCCTGCACGTCAGCCACTCGGCGCTGCTCGCCGGCGCGATCGCCACCGTGCGACTGGTCGTACTCAACGTGGCGCGACTGCCCGGCGGGGTGCTCGCCGACCGCTGGCGCCGCCGTACCGTCCTGGTCCGCGTCGACCTGGTCAAGGCGCTGCTCTGGGTCACCCCGGCGGTCCTGCTCGTCGCCGGCGCCACCCAGGTCTGGCCGCTGCTGGTCGTCGCCGGGCTGGACGGGCTGGTCAGCTCGGTCTACAACCCGTCGCTCGGCGCCGCGCTGCGCCGACTCGTCCGACCCGACGAGATCACCGCAGCCGTGTCGCTCAACGAGTCGCGCAGCTACGCCGCCGGGCTGATCGGGCCGGCCGTCGGCGGCGCCCTGTTCGCCCTCACGCCCTGGCTGCCGTTCGCGCTGGACGCGGTGACGTTCCTGCTCTGCGCGGTGCTCGCGGCCCGGATCGGCCGCGAACTCGGCGGCCACGAGACGGCCGGCGGGATGCTCGCCGGCATCCGGACCGGCATCGCGTTCATCGCCCGCCAGCCGTTCCTGCGGGTGCTGACCGTGTGGTCGTCGCTGCTCAACTTCGCCACCGGCGCCACCTTCTTCGGCCTGATCCCGCTGCTGCGCACCGGGGGCGCGCCGGCGCAACTGGTCGGTGCCGTCTCGGGCGTCGTGTCGGTCGGCGCGCTGTTCGGCGCGCTGGCCGCACCGCGGATCGTCGCCCGCCGGCCCTACCCGGCGCTGGTGGCCTGCGGGGTCGCCGCCGCCGTACTCGTCGCGGCGGTGGCCGTGCTGCCGCACGTCGCGGTCGTCGTGGCCGGCCTGACCCTGCTGTCGACCGTCGGTCCGGTCCTGGTCGTGGTGCTCACCGCGCAGGAGTACCGGATCGTGCCGGACGAGCTGATGGGGCGGGTGCAGAGCGCGATGACCCTGGTCGGCTCGCTGCTGTACCCGTTCGGGTTCCTGACCATGGGCTGGCTGCTGCAGCGCTCCGGCGCGGGCCTGGCGTACGGGGTGATGGCCGGCGTGCTCGCCGTCTGCGCCGTACTGTGCCTGACCCCGGCGGTACGCGCCCAGTTCGCCGCCGACCCCGAGGCCGCCATGGTGGCGGAACCCGCCTGAGCATCGGAGGAGGAGCCGTGTACCCGACCGCCCTGGCGCGTCTGGTCAGCGACCCGGAGGGATTTCTGGCCGACCCGCCCACCGAGCCGCGCGTCTGGCGGCGGACCGCGGAGGCCGTACTGAGCCTCGCCGACGTGGACGCGCTGTTCGACCACGGGTCGCTGCAGCAGCAGATGGTCAGCGTGGTCGCCGACGGCCAGCGGGTCCCGCACGGCCGGTACACCTGGGCCGGCCGGCCCATCCAGCCCGGCTTCTCGACCGTGGTACGCGGCGGCGCGATCAGTCGCCTGCTGCGCGACAAGTCCACCGTCGTACTGGAGTCCCTGCACCGGACCTGGCGTCCGCTGGGCGACCTGTGCCGGCGGCTCAGCTACGAGACGGGCCTGCCGATCGGCGCGAACGCGTTCCTGACCCCGCGTGGCGCCCAGGGTTTCGCCCACCACTACGACACCCACTCGGTCCTGATCGTGCAGACCTCGGGCAGCAAGACCTGGCAGCTCCATCCGCCGGTACGCACCGATCCGCTGGAACACCAGCCGTTCCGGGCCGGCGACCTCAGCGACGCGGACTGGGAACGGCTGCGGCACGGAGAGCCGGCCCTGGAGGTCGTACTCCGAGGCGGCGACGTGCTGTGGATCCCGCGGGGATGGATCCACAACGGGTTCGCCACCGGTGAGCACTCGCTGCACGTCAGCCTGTCCTTCCCGGCGCTGACCCCGCACTGGATCGCCACCGAACTGGTCCGCCGGCTCGACACCCGCGACGCGTTGCGCGCCGAGGTGCCCTGGGGTTTCGGCCGGAGCGACACGCTGCGCCGCGAGGCGATCGCCGGGACGGTGGAGCTGCTGCTGGACGCGTTGCGCGGTCTCGACCAGGATGAGGCAGCCGAACCGCTGGCCGACGCCTACCGCCGGTACTTCCTGGAACCGGCGCGTGCCCCGGTCGACAGCGCGCTGGCCGACCCGGAGCCCGACGACGTGGTGTGCCTCGTACCGGAGGCGGCGTGCGGCACCAGCGAACTCGACGACGGGCGGGTCAAGGTCCATCTGGGTGACGGCGCGGTGATCCTGGACCGGCCGGCCGCCACGGCGGTGACCGGCGTGCTGGAGTCCGGTACCGCGCACCCGGTCCCGGTCCGCGATCTGGTACCGGGCGCCGCCGTCGACGAGTGCGTCGAGCTGGCCGGCGAGCTGCTGCGGCTCGGGCTGCTGCGCCGGGTCCCGGACGGCCCGGCAGCGGAGTCGTGCGGCCCGGCTGCGGAGTCAGGCGGTTCGGCCATTGGATCGGGAGGGCCGGCCACGGAGCCGAACGGGCCGGCCGCGTAACCGGGGGCGGGCCGGCCGGCACGCGGGGACGTCGGGACGGGGCTAGAACAGGGTGAGCTCGTCGCTTCCGATGCCACGCAGCTTGTGGTAGTCGACCGTGACGCACCGGATGCCGCGGTCGGTGGCCAGTACGCGGGCCTGCGGCTTGATCTCCTGGGCGGCGAAGATGCCGGACACGGGGGCGAGCAGCGGGTCACGGTTGAGCAGTTCGAGGTAGCGGGTCAGCTGCTCCACGCCGTCGATCTCACCGCGGCGCTTGATCTCCACGGCGACGGAGGCCCCGGTGGCGTCCCGGCACATCAGGTCGACAGGGCCGATGGCGGTCGGGTACTCGCGACGCACCAGGGTGTACCCGTCGCCGAAGGTGTCCGGATGCTCCGCGAGCAGTTCCTGCAGGTGCGCCTCGACGCCGTCCTTGCGGAGGCCGGGGTCGATGCCGAGCTCGTGGGACGAGTCGTGGATGACCTGGTCGATGGTGATGCGCAGTTCCTCGCCGGCCTTGTTCACCACCCGCCACACGCCGGGCTCCTCCTGGACCCGGCACGGCGGGCTCATCCAGTTCAACGGCTTGTACGCGCGGTCGTCGGCGTGCACGGAGACCGAGCCGTCGGCCTTGACCATGATCAGTCGCGGCGCCATGGGCAGGTGGGCGGTGAGCCGGCCGATGTAGTCGACCTGGCAGACAGCGATGAGCAGACGCACCCGGCGAGCGTACCGGCGGGCCCCGCGGTGGCCGCGTGCGGTGCTCGTCGCGTCCGGCACGGCTGACGGGGGCCGGATTCCCATATGGCGGGCGCGTCCTCGGGCGGGCACCGCGGGCGTTCCGGAGGCCCGGGAGCGACCGGACCCGAGGTCAGCGCCCCCTCCACCGGTCATCGGTCCGGGCCTGGCCGGCGCTGAGCGACTCCGGGAAACTTCGCATCTTTTCACTCTCGATTGGTAGGAGACATACTTGGGTAGCAAACAGTCAGACCAGACAACACACCTGGGGGCCGATGGACAACCGTCATCATTGTCGCGTTGAGTAACGACGAAGACGCGCCACGTATCGGAGATGCTGGTGCCGATTTGTCGGTGTTGACAGAATTGATGCGCCCGCGCGTGCAGGCCGTCGCGGCAGTCCTGGCCGTCTTACCGGACGCCTGACAGGGAACTGCCTGCCCGCCGTTTGCTCGTGAGGAGGTGTCGGTGACCGTCAATGTCGCCGAGGTCAAGTCGGCCATCCACGCCGCCGTGCAGGACATCCAGGACAGCCAGCAGGCAGTACAGCTGGCCACCGACAAACTGGACGCGGCCCAGCAGAATCTCGCCATCGCGGTCGAAGGGTCCGGCGCGGAGGCGGTCGAGACGGCACAGGCCGCGCTCGTCCAGGCCCGCGACGAACTCGACAACTGTCTCGCCACCACTGTCGCCGCCGTCGAACAGGCACAGATCTACCTGGCCACCCTCTGACCCCCATGACATCCCTCGTCGAGTCACTCGGTGCGCGGCTGCGCGAGATCGGGCAGGACCTTCCCCTGACCGAGCTGAACCGCGCCTCAGCACGACTACGCTCCGCGACCGAGCGCTGCGGGCATGTCATGCAGGAGTCCGGCAACGCGGACTGGCTCAGCGAACTCGCCGCCGCCGGCGAACACCTCGACCACGCGATCGCCGCGACCACGTCGGTACTCGCCGGGATCGACGGATACCTCACCGGAATCGGACTGGCCGGGCTGCCGCACCCGGAACCCGGCACGCCGACGACGGGACCCACGCCGAGCGTCCCGGCCGGTACCACGCAGCGGGCCGACCCGGCGCTGGCGATGCGCACCTGGTGGGTGGAGCGGGTCGACCTGCTCACCGGGCATCCGCCGGACCCGAAACGGCCGGCCACCCACCGCACCGACGACCCACACCCCGGCGCGCCGGAGGACCCGACCGAGACACTGCGCCGGCTGGCCCGCTCGGCGCGGCAGTCCGGCCCCGACGGCTACCGACAGCAGCTTCTGGCCACCCACCCGGCCAGCGGGATGCAGGTATCCGCACCGGCCGCCCGGGCGCTGCGCTACCTCGTCACCGATCTGCTCGGGCATCCCCCCGGCCGCGCCGACCACCGGCGGGTCCGCGACCGGGTCGCCGGCCGGGTCCGCGAACTGCTCCCC